>CAZTHR010000007.1:0-22790 GCA_964613265.1 uncultured Lentisphaeraceae bacterium
ACGTGGCCATGGTCTTCACCGGCCAGCGCTCCTTCCGTCATTGAGGCGCGTGAGGTGACTAGGTGAGTGGTCGAGTTGGCAATTGTGAATGGATGAAGTGCGACTGAGATGAAGGTCGTGTCGCTATTCAGCGGAGCCGGCGGACTGGATCTGGGCTTTCAGTGGGCGGGGCATGAGGTCGTATGGGCAAACGACCTCTATGCCGATGCCGTGGCATCGTATCGTGCCAATGTGGGCGACCACATTGTCTGCAAAGACATTGCCGAGATTCCGAGTTCGGACATTCCGGACGGCGACATTGTCATTGGCGGATTCCCCTGCCAGGGATTCTCGGTCGCCAATACAAAGCGGCACGAATCCGATTCGCGCAACAAACTCTACCTTCAGCTCCTCCGTGTCGTGAAGGACAAACGACCGCGTTTCTTCCTTGCGGAAAACGTGAAGGGAATTCTGCATTTTGCCGGAGGCAAAGTGTACGAGCAGATTGTGGCGGACATGAAAGCGCTGGGCTATCGCGTCAAGAGCCGTTTGTTCAACGTTGCGGACTATGGCGTTCCGCAACGACGCGAGCGTGTCATCTTCGTCGGTGTGCGAGACGACGTGTCGTTTGAGTACGAGTTTCCAACGGCGACGCACGATAAGCACGGCGACAAGGGGCTTCCGCACTGGATTGGGGTTGGTGAAGCGTTGGCGCAGATTGCCGATCCCGACGGACAAAACGATTTGCCCAACCACGTCTATTCAAAGTACAAGCTCAACTTTAACGGCTACATCGGTCATCGTCCGCTCGATCCTGCCAAGCCCGCGCCGACGGTGACGGCGCGAGGGGACGACAAGGGGGGCGTGGTGATTCTGCCGCATCCAAATGGGTTGCGACGGATGACAGGGCGTGAACTTGCGACGGTGCAGAGTTTTCCGTTGGATTTCGAGTTCAAGGGACCGTTGTCGTCCGTCTATCGCCAAATTGGGAATGCCGTCCCGCCTAGATTCGCCGAGGCGCTGGCAAGACAGTTCAATCGGTTTGAATGCGTAGACGAATACGCCCCAGAGAGGATGGGTCGATGAAAATCGTTTCCCTCTTTAGCGGAGCCGGTGGCCTGGATTTGGGACTGATAAAGTCTGGTAACACGGTGATATGGGCAAACGACATCGATCAGAATGCGTCCGAAACCTATCGGAAGAACGTCGGCGGACATATCGTTTGCGCAGACATCAAGGATGTCAAGATGCGCGACATCCCAGACGAGGCGGACGTTGTCGTCGGTGGATTCCCGTGTCAGGGATTCTCCCAAGCGAATCTATTGCGCGAGGTGGATGACGAACGAAATTCGCTCTATCTCTTCTTCAAGAAAGTCGTGGCCGCGAAGAAGCCAAAGTTTTTCGTGGCGGAGAATGTAAAAGGCATTCTTTCCCTCGGTCGTGGCGCGGCGATTAGAAAGATTCTTGCGGACTTTGAAAAAGTTGGCTACCTTCTCGATGTCCATCTTGTCAACATGGCCGACTATGGTGTCCCACAACATCGTCAGCGCGTCATCATCATTGGTCAGCGCAGGAATTTGGGGAAATCCATCTTGTTCCGTTTTCCTCTGCCAACCCATTCAAAAGAGGGGGGAGCTGGTCTGTCGCCATGGCGCACCATCCGTGACGAACTTGAACGATTTCCCGATCCCGATTTGCCGAATGACGTGTCCAACCATACGTATTCCGCCTATAAAGTGGCGTATCGTAACTTCACCGGGCATCGTCCGACCAATCCCGACAAACCCTGTCCGACGATTCTTGCACGGGGGAATGGTGGGGGCGGGGTTTGTGCCATTCCCCACTACAACGGGAAACGGCGGCTTACGATTCGCGAGAGCGCGGCGATTCAGACATTCCCGGATGATTTTGAATTCTTCGGCGCGATGAACTCGTGCTATCGGCAAATCGGGAATGCCGTGCCCGTGCGCTTTGCGGAATTTCTTGGACGAGAGTTCATCCGCCTTGAAAAGGAGGGTTTCAAATGAGTCTGCCACGCGATTTCGTTCCCATGAAACCTTTTCCCGATTTCAAGTGGAAATGGGCGAGCCTTCAATGTACGGAGGGCCTGAATGATCCAGTCGTGCTACTGGGGGTCTTGTTCCGTATGCGAAAACTCGAACGGTCGGGTAAAAGTCTGAAGTACAGTTCGGACGAGTTTGCGGCAGAACTGAAATCGCTCGCCAAGGACATTGAAGGGCGAGGAATCAGTGTTGACCTTGCAAGACGGACGGGTGAGCGAAACGTTATTCGCAACTCTGGACAATACTGGCGTGCCGTCGGACTGATCCCGCGAGACGATCACGGTGGAACGATTCGCCTTACGCCATTTGGACGCCTTGTGGCTGATCGTAAGATTTCGCAGACGGAATTTGCCGTCTTGACCATTCAGTCATTTACATTGCCGAATGTGGCCGTGCAATCGGAAGGCGAATGTAGACAATGGCGTGAGGCGGGGCTTTGCATCAAGCCTTTGCGGCTGCTTCTTTCCATCCTTGAAAAATTGAACCACGAGGTTGGGGAAGGGTATCTGACGCGCCACGAACTTTTGGACGTAATCATCCCCCTGTCTGGCGTTAGGAATTCCGCAGTGGACGATTTTGTCGGCTTTGTAAAAGCATTTCGCGCTGGAAAGCTCGACATGGTAAAATGGCCTAAATGCTGTACTTCCGCAAACGACCATCGAATTGCTCGCGAGTTTCTGCTGTTCCTTGCCAACTATGGCTATGTGGACATTGTGAATCATGACGGAGAGGAACGGTTCTACTATAATCATCTGATCGATGACGAAATCCGTTCATTGCTGGAATTGCCTTCAACGGGCGAATACGACGGTCTGTTGTCTCGTCTGAAGGAAGTCGATGTTGTGTCGGAAATTGAACGTAAGCGTGTTGCCTGTGGGCAATGTCGTCCGAACCAGGCGAAGTTCCGCCGCATGGTATTGGGTGCGACGCCTCGCTGTGTCATTACGAATGTCACGTTGCCGGAGGTGCTGGAGGCTGCGCATATCATCCCGTTCAAATACCATGGTGAGGATACGCGGGCGAATGGTCTAACAATGCGAATGGACATTCATCAGCTCTTTGACTCGGGACATCTTCGCATTCATGCCAATGGGAGCGTTATGCTGACGGATCGGGCGCGAATGGACTATGGGGCGACGATTCCGCCCGTCGTACATCTACCCGATTGGGTAAGCCGTGATTTTCTGCGATGGCGATGGGAGAATTACGATGGCGTGTAACACGAATCCATGCAATCACTGTTCGGTGGGATTTAGACAACTCAAGGAGGAATTCAAATGAATCGAAAAAGTCTTTTGCTTGTGTGCGTGCTTGTGGCGGGGGGCGGCCCTGTCTGTGCCGAGAAGACGTGGTTTCCCGTAGAGGACGCCGCGCCCGTGGCATTGTTGCCGCCGCTTTCGGCGATGCCGCAGACGGTGGGTGCTCTTGTGGCGACGCGGACGCCGGAGGCCTATGTGACGTTGAGCGTTCCAAACGCCGCGCCGGATGTGTCGAATGTGGTTTCCTATTCGCTCACGCCGGCACGTCCGATTCCGGATGCGTCGCTCGTTCAGGCAGACATCGTGAACACGGGCGACGCTTCGGTCTCGTTGGGCCTCGCGTTCCGTTTGAAGGCGGGCGGTGAATTCCGCTGGAACGTCAGTCTGCCGCCCGGTCGTCGGCACTTCACGCTCTCGCCGGCGGATTGCGTGTCCGCCGTGCCAACCAATCGGTGGGCGGACGTCACGGGGCTTGTCCTGTCCGTCGCCGCGCGGACATCGGACGCTCGCAGTTCGCTGACGATCCGCAACCTGTCCGCCGTCGAGGCGTTCCAAATGCGCAGTCGGGGCGGTTGTCCGTGGCCGGAAGAACGCGAACTCCTGCCCGCCGATCGGACGCCCCTGGTCTTCACGTCGTGCGCGGGTGAGTTCAAAGGCAAGCCCGACGCACGGTCGTTCAGCATCCCTGTCGACGGTCGTGCGCACTTCGGCGATCTGCCGTTTCTCCGTTCGGGCGGCAAACTCGTGTTGACCATCCGCGCCACCGATCCGCAGACGCGTGCCGTTGAAATTGGCTTCCATCAGTCCGATGGGGCGGTCTGGGGCTCGACCGCGCTGGCCATCAGCACGGAGTGGCAGGAGGTCGTGTTGCCGTTCCGCCGAATGCAGTATTTCCGACACTGGGGACTGCCCGCGCTCCCGCCCGACGCGAAACCGGACGCGACGAAGTTCACGTCTGTCCATTTCTGTTTTGGGAAATGGCTGTGCGGGGATACGCTCGATCAGCCTCACGGCTTTGAAGTCAAGTCCATCAAGATCACGCAGTAGGAGGTTTGTGAGATGAAGGTGAAGTCGATTTTTCGTTCATGGCGTGTGCTCGCTTTCGCGGCAGTGTTGATGAGTTCGTCGGCGACGGTGGCCGCCGGCTGGGATCGGTCGTTGGATGAGTTTCCCGCGTGTGCGGATGAAGCGGACGACACGGCGCGGTTGCAACGCGCCATCGATGCAACGCCCGACGGCGTCCTCTATGTCCCGCGTGGCATCTACCGCATTTCACGTCCGTTGAACGTACGGAATCTCTGTTCGCTCGACCTCCACAAGAGCGCGGTGTTGCAGGCCGTGGCGGACATGGCATTCGTCGTGGAGGTCAATAGTCCGAACACACGTGCGCACGACTACAACGTCTTCATCTCCGGCGGTGTTATCGACGGCGCCGGCCGTGCCTCCTGTATGCGCCTGACGGGATTCGCGCACTTTACGTTGAAGGACATGACGTTCCTCAATGGGCGGACGGATGGTCTGCGCGTGGTCGGCGGCTACGAGCTGATCGCAAACAACCTCTACTTCAAATGTACACGGTCGGGACTTGCAGGGAACATTGCCGTCAACGTACAGGGCGGAGACAGCCATTATACGGACTGCGTGGTGGTTGACTACACGATCGGCTTCAACATCGCAAAAGGCGGCTCGAACCGTTTGACGCGCTGCCACGTGTGGGGCGGCCCCCTGCCGCCTGTCAAGCCGGGCGAGCCGTGTGAAATGCTCAAGGATTCCGTCAATTTCCGCATCGGCCCCCAGGCGGGCAGTACGATTCTGCGCGACTGCTATGCCGACACGGGGAAAGTCGGCTATGAAATCGGCGGTTGGGATACGCGCCTTCTGGGCTGTTCGTATTTCAATAACTACGGGTTCAAGCTCGACGACGTGACGGTCATCAAGCATCTGCGTGGCCGCTTGCTCGTGTCGGAGGGCGCGTTCGTGAAGACGTCGCCGAAATGCACGGTCTACGAAGGGTGCGGACAAGTCGAATGGTCCAACATGATGTATTCGGGATTCGCCGCCACGGATGTCTGTCCGGGTGCACGTACGTTCCAGAAGAAGAGCGCGGTCGATCAACCGGCGCTCAAACTTGCCGGGGACTGACGGAGGGCTGCCGATGGGACTGAAATCGATGATGCGGAGGTTGGGGACTTTCGGTCTGGCGGCTTTCTTGGCGGCGGGCCTGTCCGCCACGCCCGCTGTGCGTGAAACGTTCTTTGATGAAATTCCGGATGACGAGGCCGCTTGGATTTGTCCCGACGAACCGTTTGCGGACGGTCTCAACAAACCGCGCTACTACCGGCGGGCATTCGAGACGCGCACAGGGCTTGTCTCGGCCATGGGGCGGTGGTGGGTGGATGACACGGCGCGTTTCTTCCTCGATGGACGGGTGTGTTCTGTCGCGGCGCGGACGGTCGAACGTCCAATCGATTTCACGGCGGCGTTGAAAACACCCGGACGCCATGTGCTGGCAATCGAGGGGACGAATCTCGCGGGTGCGGGCGGCGTGTGCCTTGCGCTCGAACTCGTCTACGCCGACGGCACGACAAACCGCGTGGTGTCGGCGACCGACTGGCGGTGCGCCACGAATCGAATCGACGGCTGGGAGCAGCCGGCGTTCGACGATGCCGCATGGCCGACGGCGCGGCGACATGACCACCTCTACGCCGCGCCGTGGTGTACGCTTGCGGACATGACAGACCTCGCGTCCGCCCGCGAAAGGAAACGCCTCGCAGACTTGTCGGCGCGCCAGCGGCAACGTCTCGCCGCCGTGGACGCAGCCCTTGCGCAGGAGACGAAAGCCCCCGCCCGTATCGTCTACGAACAGGGGAAACCGTTGTTCGAAATGGGCGGACGGCGCTTTGAGACGGCGTTCTACAATTGTTCAGAAGGGTGGAGCCTCCACAATTCCGCGCTCCATCGTCAGGTGGCAATGTTCCGTGACGCGGGGATGCACGTCTACGGCATCGGCGTGAACACGCCGCAGACGTGGCGACCCGATGGCGCGATTGATTTCAACAACGCGATTGAAAAAATCAAGTCGGTGTTGGCGCTTGATCCCGACGCGCGGTTTCAGTTCTGTTTCGACACGTCAGCGCCGCCGGGCTGGTGGGTGCAAAAACATCGTGACGAACTCGTCGGCTATGCGAACGGCACGGTGGATTTCGGACAGGTCATCCAGACGAAGAACATGGCCGCGCCGTCGTTCGCATCGCGGCTTTGGCGACGGGAGATGGCGGATTTCCTCTCTCGCTTCACGTCCTTCCTCGAATCCACACCGTATGCCGTGCGCATCCTTTCCTATCGCCCCGATTTTGGCATTCACCATGAATGGCATACCTACGGGATGTGCGGCGGGCTGATGCCCGACAACGGGCGGGCGATGACGATGGCGTTTCGCGACTGGCTGCGCGTCCGCTATCGCAACGACCTTGCGGCGTTGCGCACGGCGTGGCGCGACCCGACGGCCACGTTTGAGACGGCGCAAACGCCAACAGTCGCTGCACGTCTCAAGCGGTCGGCGGATCCGTATCGCGATCCCGTGAAAGACCGCACGGTGATTGACTACGAAATCTGTCACGCCGAACAGGTGCGGGATTGTCTGTTCGCGTTCAACCGTGCCGTCAAGGAGGCTTGTGGCGGTCGCGCCCTCGTGGGCAACTACTGCGGCTATTTCTTCGGGATGCCGTTTTCGGCGGAAGGATTCCACCTCGCGAACAACGACTTGCTGGATTCGCCGTGGGTCGATTTCCAGTGTTCGCCGTACGTCTACGGTCCCGCGTCGCGCGCACCCGGCAACGTCCAGTACGCACGGTGTCTGCTGGAAGGTCTGCGCCGGCGCGGCAAGTTGGCGTTGCTGGAGGCGGACAACGTACCGTCGGGTTTCCCAGAACATCCGCATGGGAACTACACGGCGAATGTTGAGGAAGACGTCGCCCTGCTCGCGCGCGATTTCGTGCAGACGCTCTGCTGGGGGTGCGGTTACTGGTATTTCGATTTCGGCATTGGCTGGTACGACCATCCCGCGTTCGGCGCGTTCTTCAAGAAAATCTATCCGATCCGCGAACGGGTGAAGGACTGCCGTAGTGTGTCCGAGGTTCTGGTGGTGGGCGATTACGACAGCGTGATGTACGTGGCCGTGCCCGGTCAGGAAGAACGGCATCAACGGCAGTCCACCGACCTTGTGAACGCGCTCGGTCATACCGGCGTCCCGTTCGATTCGGCGGAACTGGCGGATGTAGCGAGTGGGAAGTTGAAGGATTACAAAGTCTACCTCTTCTGCAATCTCGTCCATCGGACGCCGGAGAAGATGCGGATCGTGGAGACGTTGAAGGCGCAGGGGAAGACGGTCGTGCTGCCCGACGTGTCAACGGACGCGGCCGAACTGCGTCGTCTGCTGACGGCGGCGGGCGTGCATATTTGGAACGCCGATCCGCAGACTGCGCTCTACGCGAACGCCTCCTGCGTGGCGCTCCATTCGGCCGTGTCGGGCGAGAAGACGATTCGTCTGCCGTCCCCGCGCCGCGTGACGATGCGCTATCCGGAGGAACGGCTCATGTCGGAACGTACCGACACGATTGTCTTCACGCCGCGCGAGAAGACGATTTCCACCACTCTTTTCACGTTCGACTGAACACGCTCGATGACGGCCGATTGATGACGACCGTCGGTTTATTGACACACGCATACAAGCTACATGAAGCAAAAGGAAAATCCCATGAAGAGAAGCCTGGTTTGTGCGGCGGTTCTGACCGCCATCGGCATGGTCTGCGCGGACATTCCGCCGCCATGGACGCCCGTGCGGGCGTTGGACGGAAAAGTGTCCGTCTGGGGCCGCGACTACACGTTCGCGTCGAATGCCCTGCCCGTCGCGATCCGTGCGGTTGGAATGGATTTGCTTACGGCGCCGATGCGCCTTGTCTGTACGGATGCAAAAGGCACGAATATCGTCTGGACGAAAGGCGGCAGTTGGATTCAGGAACAGGACGACGAATCCGCGACGGTCTGCGCGTGGCAGGGCTCGTCGGTCGTCGCGGCTGATGTGACGGCGCGGATCGAATACGACGGCATGGCTGAAATCAGCCTGGCGCTCGTGCCGGGACGGAAGTTCTCCGATGTCTACACGATTGGAAAGGCGTGGCTGGAGATTCCGCTGGCATCCGAATGCGCGACGCTCTACCACTTCTCGCCCGCGTCCTGGAGCAAGCTGGACAACGTGGGCGCGGTGGAAGGGTCGATGGCGTTTCCGTTCCGTTGCGCGTTCTGGCTGGGGAACGAGACGGGCGGCCTCTGCTGGTTCAGCGAAAGCGGCGAGGGTTTCCAGAACGCCGATCCGGAACGGACGATCGAAGTGATCCCGCAGGGGCGGACGACGCTCTTGCGCATTCGTCTGGCGGACAAGAATTTGACATTGCCGGCGACGTGGCGGTTCGGGCTTCAGGCAACGCCTGTGAAGCCATGGCCGAAAGTTCGTGCCGTCGATCACAAGGTTCACGCCCCGCAGATGGGTGCGGGCATCACGATCAAGGCGCCGACCGTATGGTGGACGTGCCAACGCGCGTTCCCCGATGGGAAGATCGCCGAATCGCTTGACCGCGCGAAAGCCCAGGGCGCGACGACCATTGTCTTCCACGAAGATTGGATTCCCGTGCAGAACTGCCCCATGCCCCGGCCGGACTTCAAGGCCATCGTCGACCAATGCCATGCGCGGGGAATGAAGGTGTTCATCTATCAGGGCTACGAACTCTCGCCGCTCGACCCCGCGTGGGGCCGCCACCACAAGGATTGGCTGGCGATGAACGCAAAAGGCAATTTCGTCGGCGTCTGGTATCGCGAACCCGGTCAGCGCGACTACCGCGTCTGCTACCAGAACGCCTTTGCGGACGAATGGTTGGCGCGGGTGAAGAAGGCCTACGACGAACTCGAACTTGACGGCCTTTATTTCGATGGCACGATCATGCCCCGCGCCTGCGCGAACGAGCGGCACGGCTGCGGCTGGCGCGATGCGAACGGCAAACTTCACGTGACGTATCCGTTCTTCGCCGTGCGCGACATGATGAAAAAACTCTACACGTTCGTGAAATCGCGCGGCGGTGAAGTGGACGCCCACCAGAGCGGCTACATCTGCCCCGCGACGCTTGCGTTCGCCGATACGTACTGGGATGGCGAACAGCTGGCCGTCTCCACGCAGAACATCAAGAAGAACCTGAACCTTGCGGCGTTCCGCGCGGAGTTCATGGGCCGCAACCACGGCGTACCGTGTGAATTCCTCGCCTACGAACGGCCGGGGAAATGGTCGATGGAGGATGCCTGGACGCTCTCGCTCCTGCACGACGTGATGGTGCGTCCCTGCGGCATCGTCAACATTCCGCAGGTCGCCGACGTTTGGAAGGCGCTGGACGACTTTGGTATCGGCGACGCGACGTGGACGCCCTACTGGAAAAAGCCCGTGCCGGGACTGCCCGAAAAAGTCGAAGCGAGTGTTTACCGCAAAGGCGCGGATACGCTGATGGTCGTCTCCAACCTGTCGGACGAACAACCGGCGACGGTCGTTCTGCCGTGCCCGGCGGGCGCGACGTACGCGTTCGATGCGCGAAAGGGAACGGCGTTGGCGGTTGAAGACGGCAAGGTTCGCGTGACATTGTCGCCGTTCCGCATGGCGATCATCCGTTGGACGGCGACTGCGACGGCGGATTGAAACGGTAGCCCGTGCCGTAGACCGTTTCGATCAACGCGGCATCGGTGTCAAGTTTCTTGCGGACCAGCGCGACGTGCTGGTCCAGCGTCCGCGTCGATCCAAGATAGGAGACGCCCCAGAGTTCGTTCAGCAGACGGTCGCGCGTCAGAATCTCGCCCGGATGGGCAAGGAGCAGACGGAGCAGGCCGAACTCAAGCGTGGTCAGTGGCGTCTCCTGCTGGGTGGCAATGGTGCGCAACGTGTGGCGTTTCAAATCGAGTTCGTGCGCCCCGCACGGAAGCGCCGTCCAGCCTTTCGCCTGTTGTTCCGTCTCCAGCGCCCGTGCGCGGCGCAGGAGCGCGGACACGCGGGCGATGAGTTCGCGGATGCCGAACGGTTTCGTCAGATAGTCGTCCGCGCCGATTTCCAGCCCAAGCACCTTGTCGGCCTCCGACGTCTTCGCGGTCAGCATGATGATCGGCAGCGTCTTGTCCGTCTTCCGAATTTCCGTGCAGACCGTGTAGCCGCTTTTCTTCGGCATCATGACGTCCAGCAGCATGAGGTCGGGCCGTTGTTGCGCGTAGGCCGTCAGCGCGGCCGCGCCATCGGCGACGGCGTGGACGTGGTGGCCTTGTCCTTCGAGTGCCACGGGCAACCATTCGCGGATGTGTTTGTCGTCTTCAGCCAATAGGATTTCAGCCATTTTTCATGCCCTCCTTTAACCAGATTGTGAATTCGCAGCCACCGCCTTCGCGTAGGACTACCGTCAAATCGCCGCCCATGCCGCGCGCGAACTGTCGGGCGATGCTCAACCCGAGTCCGCTGCCGCCGAACTCGCACGTCATGGAATCGTCGCCACGCCAGAAACGCTCGAACATCTTTTCGAGGTTTTCCGGTTTCACGCCTGGACCGCGGTCGCGCACGTGCAGGGCGATGCGACCCCGCGACCGACGTTCCGCCACGACTTCGGGCGGGCCGCCCGCCGCCGCGTACTTGGCCGCGTTCTCCAACAGGTTGCGCAGTGCGTGGTGTAGACCGCCGGCATCCGCTTTCACGATGATGTCCGGCGGAATCTGCGCATTCGGCGCAAGTACGGACACGACGGAGACGAGCGGAATGTTTCGCAGCTCGAACGTGTAGCGGTTTCTTTCCAGACGGCTGAAATTCAGGACGTCCGTCACCATCTCCGTCAGGCGTCCCGTCTCCTCCATGATCGACCGTCCCGCTTCACGGCGTTTCTGCGTGTCTGGCAACAGGTCTTCCGCAATCAGTTCGGCACACATGCGGATGGATGTCAGCGGCGTCTTGAATTCGTGGGAGACGTTCGACACGAAGTCCGTCTTCATGAGCGACTCGGCGCGTGCGCGGTTTGCGGCGCGGAGGAGGAGTCCACCGCCCGCGACGAGCGAGGTGACGAGCAGGGCGAGCAGACACGAGCCGTTCGCCACAAGCGTCCACGATGCGCCCGCCATCACTTCGTTTCCGTTCCGCCACATCACGCGGATGCGCATCCCCGGCAGCAGTGCGTCCAACGGCGCTTCGCCGTAGATTGAACCGGGATGCGGTTCCGAGGACGCGGGGAGGACGATACGGTCGTGGTGGTCGCGGACTTCGGCGATCGTCGCGCGGGGGGACGTGTTGCCGGGATTGTCCGTCCCATTGGCCACGAGCGCGGCCGGAATGCGCGACAACGGCGTGAGCACGTCGATTTCCATGCCGCAGACGACGTTCGTCGCCACGCGGATCCAACTGATGACGTCGGGTCCGTTCACGCCGAGTCCGACCGTCCAGCCCGAAATCGATTCGGGCCAATCGTCGACCCATGTGGCATCGGGGCCGAGTTGCAGACCTTTGCGCAGCAGGAACGCCCGCTGGACGTCCGTACCGTTTTCCGCCGTCGGCCAGACGATGCCCCGGCCCGCTTCCCAGATGAACACGTTGCGCACGTAGGGGTCGTGTTTCATCAGCCAGGTGAGCATTTCCTGGCGTTCCCTTGCGTTCCCCGCCAGCCGCGCCACGCGGGCGAGCTGTCCGTCGCCGACGGAACGGATTTGCGAACAGATGTCTGTGGCGGCGTATTGCGCACGGGCCTGGAGCGATGCCTGTTCGGCTTCTTGGGCGCGGGCGGCCTCGCGAAAGAGGAGGCGGATGCCCCAGATGGTCAGCAGAATGGCCGGCGCGCCGATGGCCAGGAAGTAGAGCCGGAGGTCGCGGTTGATCATGGCGTGCCCTCCCCGCGCGCCCGTGCGGGGACGTCGTTCGTCATGGCCTGCGTCAACGGCGGACGCGGGCCGTCGGGCACGAGGCGCGGCAGATGGTAGAGGGCGCGATCCCGTTCGTTCCAAGGCAGCCCTTCGACTTTGATGTGGATTTTGTTGAAGGACGTGACGATACGATCCATCAGATCCGGACGTGACGGGCCGATCGTTCCCCAACCTTGGCAGAAGACTTTCAGAAGATTGGGGCGTTTGAGTTTTTCGTTCTTCCGCAGTTCCATGACGCCGATGGACATTCCTGCAAAGAGGGCCGCGCCGCCACTCACCGACAAACCGGCGATTTCATGGATGATGTCGTCTCGCTGGCTGCCCAGTCGGCGCGGCGGCATGACAAGCCGCACGTGGTCGGCGTAGGCCACGACGGAGACAATGTCATCGTCCATCAAGTCACCGAGGAAATCGAGCGCGCGCGTTCGCACTTCCGGGCCGGCCAGATGCGAGCAGTCAATGACGATGGCGACGTTCCAGGCTTCGTTCGGCGTCCGATCCGCAACAGACCATTCCCCGTTCGGCCCGATGTCGGGTTGGGCGCAGACCGATAGTCCGCCCCACGTCGCCACCAGCATATACAGCATCCGTTTGAACATACTGTCGTCCCCTAGAAGCGTGGTAGTTTCGCCCGCGAATCCGCCATGCCGCCGGGACGGTTTCGCAATTTCCAGACTTGATCGTGCTCCTCCCGCAGGAAACGAAGGCGTTTCTCGTCGCGCCGGTTACAGGCCGCGTCCACCAGATTCGCCATGTGCACGATTTCCTGCGCCCAGACATTCGGGTACGCGCCGCTGGCGAAACGCGCGGCCGCGTGGCGACAGCCTTCGGCGATGGCGGAAATTTCTGCGAGCACGGCGTCCGTCAGGCGCGGATGGCGCGAGTAGGCGCGGTCGTTTGCGAGGATGCGGAAGAGTTCTGTTCCGTTCGCCCGCAACGCGCCGCCGCGCAAGTAGAGCGTACCCAGGCGCAGGAGCGTGCCGCCGAGCGGAACGCCCATCACACCGTTGAGCGCGTTCTCCAGATCCATCTTCGCGGCGGACGCGCCCTCGAACGCGAGCGAACCGCCCAGAATCAATCCCGGCAGCGACGCCGCCAACGGCTGCCAGTGTCCGCCATCGCCCCAGTCCGTCACGAGAAAGCCCTTGGCGCCAAACAGGCGGCCGGCCTTTTCGGCGGCGGACAGATTTTCGCGCATGTTCTCCACGCGGCCCGCGAGTGAATTCCAGGCGCTCGTGCCGGGGCAGACGTAGAAGTCCAAACCCGCCCGCGCGAACTTTTGCGCTTCGTCCATGAACGGGTGGTTGCCCTCATAACCCCAGTCGAGCGCAATGAGATCCTTCGGCAGTTCGGGAACGAGTTCGGGATGTTTCAAAACGATGTCGCCCCAGAACATGGGCCGCTTGCCGTACGTTCGCGCACACGCGGCGACTTGCTTTAGGAAGTCCAGATAGACGCGCCCCTCGCCCTTTTCGCGGACAGCGGCTGCGCTACGTCCCTCGCCTAGCAAGTCGAACGTTTCGTCACAGCCGATGTTGAACAAGTTGGATGAAAAGTTCGGCAGAAGTTCGGCGAAAAGACCGTCCAGAAAGGCGAGCGCGCGCGGATCCGTCGGACAAAGCGTCGTGGGGTCTTTCTTGAACCCGCCCCACGGCAAGGGGGCGCCGCCGTGCGGAAGTTCTGCGAGGGCGTTGTACTCCGGGCGGACAAGCCAGCGTTCGAGATGTCCGAACGAATTTTGGTTTGGCACGAGGTCGATGCCGTGCAAGGCGCAACACGCGTCCAGCTCGCGGACCTCCGCCGGTGTCAGCGGCGAGGCGTTTTCCCAGACCGCCCGATGCGCCGTGTAGGCGAACGTGTGTTCCGTGTAGAGTTGCAGCTGGTTGTAGTTGAACTTGGCGAGAAGTTCGACGAGCAGTTTCAAGGTGCCCATCGTGGGCACCTTGTCGCGGCTGATGTCGAGCATATAGGAACGGACGGCGAACATGGGTGGTCGTGAAAAGAGGCGTGAGAAGGGATGCGTCTACCGCCGCGCCACGAGGGCTGCGGCGTCCGCCGCCAGTTGGCGGATGCGAGACCAGTCGTTGTTCGCGAGCGCGTCCTTGGGTACGAGCCACGTGCCACCGCAAGCGACGATTTCCGGGACGGACAGATAATCGGACACGTTCGAGAGGTTCACGCCACCCGTCGGCATGAACGTGACGCCCGTGAAGCGGAATGCGCCAAGCAGGTTCTTGATCATCTTCACGCCGCCCGCCGCCTCCGCTGGAAAGAACTTGACCATCGGGACGCCCGCCGTGAGCGCTTGCGAAAGTTCGCTCGCCGTGGCGATGCCCGGCACGAACGGCAGGCCCGCCTCCTGTGCGGCCGCCACGACCACGGGGTCGAACCCCGGCGCCACGCCGAACTCGGCGCCGGCGGCTTTTGCGTCGCGTACCATCTGCGGTGTGAGGAGGGTGCCCGCGCCCAGAATCGCGCCCGGCACGTCCTTCTTGATGGCGGCGATCGCGGGGGCGGCGGCGGCTGTACGGAACGTCACTTCGAGCACGTTCAGACCGCCCGCGACGAGTGCCTGGGCCATGGGCACGGCTTTCGCCACGTCGTCGATTACAATCACGGGGACGACCCCGACTTTCTTCAGCGTTTCAACTACGTCAATCATTTCTCTTTTCTCCTCTTGAAAAATCGTGTTCGGTAAAATGTGTTGGATGCGTCAGTGCAACAATGAAATCCACGCCCATAGTATATCATAGGGCGTGCTTTTCAATTTCGCGGGATAGATTCGGCGGCAGCCGCCACATTCCCACGTTGCCGCGACAGGGAATGGGCGAGGGCAGGCGCCGAATGTTCGAGAGGAACCACCAGTTGGCGTAGCCCTCGTTCCAGATGCGACATTCGACGGCGAGCGCACCCTCGTTGGGGACACGGGGTGTCGCCGCGTAGTCCATCGTGCCGACAAGATGCCCCGGCCACGATTTCACATCGTCCCATGTGAGGAGACGTGCCACGACCGTCGGATGACAATGCCCCGAAAGCCACGCGACGAGATTGTCGTATTCGGCCTTGCAGAACTTCTTGGAGACGCTCATCGCGCACCGCCCCCGCGCCGGAACTGGCAGGCAACTGCGGTTCTCCACCCGCTTCAGCCCCGACATGATCAGAACCGCGTATGCCCCTGTACAGGTAAAGGCATTGACGATCGGCATTCAACCCCTCCTGAATCCTATCAGTTCGCCGCCCTTGAGGTAGATTGGCGCACCCGGCTTGAACTCGTCTCCTTTCTCGCGCTTCAAATCCGATAGAAGTTTTGAAACAGCCAAGTCCCCCAACGACACTTCCTCTTCCAGTACGTAGCAGTAGTAGTCGCCTTTGGCGGACACATACCCCATCTTGAGCATCCGCGCTTTCTCGCAGCGCATTCCGCTCTTGATGCGATAGACCGAATAGGAATCCGGCGAAGCGAAGTCGTAGAGAATGAGGAATTTCGGACTTTTCGTAAGCGCCGCGTCGGCGATGACGGCGCCCGACCGTTCGCCCAGTCGGACATTGTACAGATCCATGCGCTTGAACTTGCTGCGCCCCAGCATCCAGCTACGGTGCGGGGCGTCCTTGCAGCATCCGACAAGGAAGTACTTTTCAAGATAGTTCTCGATCCAGTGGTGCGTGAGAAATCGCTTCGGCACGGGCGGCGTGGCCACGGGCGCTTCGGCGGAAACGACCGTCGCGGGATCCGTCCCCAGCGGACACTTGGCGATTGCAAAGCCTTGCTTCAGCCGCCCCAAGACCGTCTCGTTCTCGCTGCTGAACCTTTCATCCCTGTCGAGGGCCAGCGAATAATAGGCGTGTTCGCCCGAGTTCCCGTAGGGCGTATAGACCTTGCCGAGCGACAACTGGAAGTTTTCGCGCAGAAACTGTTCCGCATCCACGTCTGCGCGGGGCGTCATCGCGTAGAAATCGAAGCGTTTCTTGAGGACCGACTGAATCTTCTCGCGGAACATTTTCCGAACGGCCGTCTTCCATTTGGCCTTTTGCGAGGAACTGTCCCGTGCATAGAGCGAGACCACGAAAAGGAAGTTCACGTCATAGTGGGCGACCAACAGCGTGTCGCGGTCGAAGAGCCGGTTCTCGAACTGGCGTGAATTGTACACGTTTGCGTTCTTGTCGGCTTCGTGTATATCATCGGCATAACTGAGCCGCCCGGCAGCATCTTTCACCATCCGAGCGCTGATGAAGAAGTTGGGGATGACGTTGTAACCTTCGGTTATGTCGTCGCGCAGCTTGCCGAATTTTCCGTAGGCCGCGAAATCGGCCTCGGGATTCGCGTCCGGATTGTCGAGGAAGAGATTGAGATTCCACTGGATGACGTTGCGGGCGTACGTGAACTGCTTGTACACGCTCTCGGGCCCGAGGGATGTGCCGCGCTTGTAGTACTTGCTGTCGCCGATGTAGTAGACGTCCTGGTCGGACTCGTCCGTGAGGAGGCTCTGGTGGCGATACAGGTGGTCGACACGTTTGCCGTCCTCCTGTTCCTTTAGTCCGGATGGGACATTCTTGTCGCCCACGAGGTCGTCGATGATCGACTCGAACACGATGTTGAAGTTCTTTGCGAGCAGATATTCCCGTCGGTCGATCTTCACGTCCATTTGCGTCGGCTGGTCGAAGAACGCCATGCATAGATCCCACAAGCGCAGCGCGACGTCGGAAAAATATTTGTACTTGATCGCCTTGAGTCGGATTCTGCCATACCCCTTGACGTAGCGGTCGAACCTCTTTCCCGTAATCAGTTCGTAGCCCATGTCGATGGGGGCGGGAAATCCATATTGCTCGTGAATGTGGTTTAGGATGGAATAGAATATGACGAGCAGTTCCTCGTCGAAATTCACCATCCTGCGTTTGTTGACGGGATTCAAGTAGACAGGACGTCCCGCGTCCATGATCGCGCCCGTCGTCGCGATTGTTCGCGTCCAGTTGATTTTGTTGAATCCCGAATGGAGATTCTTGACCGTAAAGAGAAAGAAGTCGCGATTGTCCTTCTGGAATTGCAGGAGGGCGAGCAGAATGTCGAGAAGCGTGGCGGACTTGCGCAGTCCACCCCTGCCCTTCGTCGAAACCTGCCGCTGGTAGATGATTTCCGACATCGGGTTCGACTTTCGGAAGACGCACAGCGCACGGTAGATCCAGACCGAGAACCTGTAGATGAATTCGCGTTCATCGGACGTGAGCGGCGACTTGTCGCCAACGTCGACGATTTCCTCCGGCAGGTACTTTCCGAACACGCGCTCGGACTTGTCGGCGCAGACCTCCAGCAGCACCTTTGGCAAGATGAACACGCAGTCGTTGATACGCGGATTGAAGTAGTAGCCGACGTAGCCGATCGACACCTTGCCGTCCACTGTCTGGAATGCCCCATCCCAGAGAATGTCCCGAACATCCTCTGCGTTGTAGCGGTATTCCTCGATGACGATCTTCATGGGATTATCGCGCCTCGTACCCCTCGTAGAAATACGACCGTTCAACCCCCTTGAAGAGAATTTCGCGATTGTCGACATCGCCCGTCAACGCCCCCTCCAAGAGTACGCGAATTTCAAGGTCGTTCACGGGGCTTCGCTCCATGGCGGAAAGATACGCACCTTTCCCAATGCGTTGCCAGTCAACGACTCGTCCCAGCCGCGTGCGCAACATCATGTCGAGCCAAATGCGTCCGGTGCGTCCGTTCCCCTCCATGAACGGATGCGCCACGTTCATCTCGACGTATTTCGCGACGATGGACGGAAAATCGTTTTCGGGCATCTTCTCAATGACAGGCAGAATCTGCTGAAGGTAGAGCGCATTGGCGAAGCGAAACGAACCCTTTGAAATGTTCAGCGTCCGAATTTGTCCGGCGAAATCGTACAGACCGCCGAAAAGCGCTTTGTGGATGGCGCACAGTCCGGCGGTCGTTCCAACCGCATAGCCATACACTTCGCCGCTTGCGTAAAGGGCTTTCGCCCGCTGCAGACTCACCGCGTCGATTTCGTTTTGCGTCATAGTTCCGTTCCCTCTTCTGAGACCTCTGCGCCGTCTGCGGGAGACGAAAGTTTCGCAACGCCAAGGTTCCCCATGAATTTTCTGACAGCGGCCGCGATAGGCGAACCATCGCAGTTGAAGAAGTCCTTGAACTGTAGTCTACCGCCGATTCCGTCGTTGAACGCATCGTCCTCGAAGCCCGCGTCCTTGAAGACGTCGTTCCAGAGGTAGAAGATAACCTTGCCGACAAACTGCTCAAGTGTGATGTTGCCGCTTGCGTCCGCCTTGCAGAAGAAGTAACCGAGTTTCTTGTCCTCACTGTCGGTGGCATTCTGCACGAGCGCGTTGGCCTTCTCCAGGAACGCCCACCAATCGTACGCCTCGCCCTTCGCGACTTCGATTTTCCATCCTTTGCCTGCGTCGGAGATGGGCATGTACTTCCACTCCCAACGGCGCTTGAACGCGCTGTCGATTGGAAAGAGCGACTGGTCGGACGTGTTCATCGTCGCCCAAATGTAAAGGTTCGGCGGAAGAACGAGTTTCGTGCCGGAAAGGACTTCTGGTGGAATGTTTGTTTTCATATCCGGCGGTAGCTTGCCCAATTCTTCGCCAATATATCGGGACAAGTCTGCATCGGCCTCAATCGGATACTTTGAATAACCGTTGTCATCGCGATCAAGTAATTGGAACAGGTCGCCAAAGATCTGCGCACAGTTTCCACGGTTTATCTCCTCGACGATAAGGAACTGCGGCGCGACATTCCCGTCCGTACCCTGCAACATCTTCCGCCACGCGCGCACATATGCCGAAGTGAACGCCTGGGGCACATACGAATAAGCGATACGCTCCTCGAAGACGGGACTGTCTTCATAGTCCTTCACCTCCGCTACACGTCCTTCAAGGACGTATGTCTTCTTTACGCGCACCATGGTCGGCTTGTAGCAACCCACAAAAGAGGCGTAGTCGCTGTCTGGATGGAACGTCGTTCGCACGGTGTCAGCATACTTCCCAACTACATCTTCTATCCCGTGGCTTTTCCCCGTCCCCGGCGCACCGTAGATGATGCGTTGGCGTATTGGCGCGTTTGCCGTGGTTTTATGCGACTGTTGTGAAACAGCAATCTTCATTCCTCCTACAAAACTTGGCATTAGCCAACCAAGGTTATATTGTTGGTTGCAAAATAAATTTATTAATCCCGAATCTATCTTTCCATAGAAGGAAAACCAATCTTCACCAGACCCTCTGCTCCAAAATGATTTCTCGTTGTTGAAATTCATAAAGAACCAGCGCAAAGCATCAGCATGAACGATTGACAACTCTGAAAGCGCTATTGATGCCTTTCGACCTTCCGTCTCAATGGAGAACACGCTCGTCGCAGTCAAAAGTTTCATCCAATCTGCGGCGTTCCTCTTGACATTATCCCCCTGATCGGCAATAGTCTCGTTGCCATTACGATAAGAGAGGATGGCATCACAACATCCTCTAATATCTGCATGGCTTGAACAACGAAGGACAAATCTTGCCATTTCATCGACAGATAAGCGGACTGGTTTCTTCAATGTCTTTGATAATGAATCCATCACTTCCCATGTGCAGACAAAAGGACGAATCCGAACCCCACAAACTTCCTGTATATCAGTCAGGGTATCATATCTTGACACATCACTACCGTCGTTAAACATGACATTCTTTGGGATTGTTCGTTTAAATCCATTTGCGTACTGATAGCGTAAGAGCTGTAAAGTCATAGCTTCGCCAAAAGATATTCTGCCCGCCAACAATTCTTTTGCAACTGGTGTCAGTTTCAGAATGCCATCATTGGATGCGGAACTTACGATGAACCCGAACTCGCTCAAAACCTGTTGATAATCGCGCCAGAGACTTCTTCCTGTTTCCGAAGCAAAGCGACCTAGTTCAGCCAATCGGGTGTCTATGGCGGAAATGTCGATGGGATGTCCGTCCAGATGGGCACACCCACGTAATAATCCAACGATCGTATCAGCACAAACAATTCCCGTGTGCTGGGTTATTTGCCATGTGAAACCGTGGTAGGGCAAATCGGGGAACATGACTATCTCCTTTCGCTATCTTAGTTTGTATTGCAAATCAAGAACTTTCTTAATTTGCCGCACGACCTCATACGCCAACAAAGGCGGCACGGCATTCCCCACTTGGCGATACTGTTCCGTTCGTCCACCACCAAATTCATACCAATCTGGAAAGCTTTGGATTCGTGCAGCTTCGCGAACCGTTAAGACTCGGTGTTCGGTAGGATGAATATGGGGGCGCGCACCGCCTACGGAAGAGCCTATCAAGATCGTATGCGATGGCAAACTTGGATCGATTCTGTCGCAATATGATCCCCTGTCTCGCTTGCCTTGCGGAACTTTCTTAAAACGTTCAATCACTTCTGGCGTGTGAATGCGAATTTCATGGTTGGGCAACTCCTCTACATTTTCAAGCGCAAGACCACTCGGAATAGGAACTGACAATCCGAAACTTTTCGTTGCAGAACACTTCTGCGGGAACTTGAACCCACTAGAAACTATATCTGCCCGAAAACCTATGATAAACAATCGTTCCCTTATCTGCGGCACTCCGAAATCCGTTGCCTTTAACACCTTTCTGAACAAATTGTACCTGGTCTTTTTCAAAATGAAATCCCATAGAAGAGAAAAATCTTTCCCTTCATTGACGGTCAAAAGACCAGGGACGTTTTCAAAAAGGAACGCACGTGGACGTAAATCCGCAATCAAGTCGAAATATTTGATTGTCAATTTACCCCTTGGATCATCCAGGGAATCCCTCTTGCCCATGATGCTAAACGACTGGCATGGTGGACCTGCAATGGTCAAGTCTATTTCGCCTTTTAATCCCGACATTTCACGGATCTTTGTGGCAGTCAACTGCATAGCGTCATCATTGTAGACCGTGACGTGCGGGAGATTCTTTTTTATCGTAGCAGTACAGTCGGGTTTTACGTCGCTAACAAACCTAGACTCAAATCCTGCGCAATACGCACCAAGATCAAGTCCACCTCCGCCACTAAAAAGGCTGACGCAATTATATTTACATCTATGAACCTTCTTAAAGGAATTCAGATAAGCAAGATACGGATTGGAAGATGGTCTTTTCATCTTTTTTGGCAAATTGCCTCTTGAATGTCATCACAGATAGAACGAATAACCGGTGGGCATACTGCATTGGCAAGTTGCTTCGCGGCATCTGTTCGCGCGACAGCGGAAAAGTCATAATCGTCTGGAAAGCCCATTATACGCTTCATCTCCAACAACGAAAGTTGTCTGCGTTCTTTCGTCAACATCGGAATGTGTGCGCCCCCTCCAGAATTCAGCACGGTAAATGTAGGCATTGGTTCATCAAGGGGCAACGCTCTTACGCCGCTGGAACGAACCTGTAAAACACAATTTGACACGTCACAATTACCGACAATCCGTTCCAGAGTTCGCCTCGACTTAGGCACCACGAACGACATGTCCTCAATCGTTTTCTTGCCTTCATACAATTCGATATATTCAGCCCATCGCGAAGAAACCGCATTTGTGTGAACATTCCGTTCCATGAAATTTTGGAAAGTCGTCTTAAGTGTTCTCCTTTCCGTGAATGAAAATCTCATGTTGTCACCATACTCTGCTCGTTTAAAACCGACTATATATACTCTACGGCGGTTCTGTGGAACGCCAAAAAAGGCACTATTCAAGATCTTTGAAAACACATTGTAGCCAACTTTCTCTAGACGCGAGAGGATAGTTGCATAAGTGCGTCCTCCATCGTGGTTCACAAGGTTGGCAACATTTTCAAGGAAGACAATATGCGGCCGCTTGGCTTGAATGATTTGTACAAGTTTAAAGAAGATACTTCCCCGAGGATCGTCAAAACCCAGTGTTTTCCCCGCAATCGAAAATGGTTGGCAAGGAAAGCCCGCACACATCATTTCAAAATCGGGCAGATCCTTAGATTGCAAGGCCAACAAATCAGACGAATCAAAAATCCGTCCAAAATTTCTTTCATATGTTTTGGCACAGGCAGGATTGATTTCATTCGCATAGACAGGAATAGCGTTCAATGACGAAGCCTCAATACCAATGCGGAATCCCCCGACACCAGTGCAAAACTCTGCATAACGCAAACCACTCCGACGCGGGGCATCGCCCCATGTCGTGCCATTTCCGTTTTTATCACCAACCGTTCGCATGGCGACACTATACCATTTTCCAAAATCTCATTCTCGCAACCTAGCGAGTTTCCTGATTGCCAATGCTGAGTAAGAATCCGTCGTACCGCATGAAAAACCAAACTCTTCACATCCGCCATTCGGCTGATACACGACCATTAGGTTCCCGCTCATGCGACCTCCATCCCTGTCACGGCTCGTGGCAGAGTCGTCGTCGCCCAATGTACACGACAGAAATTTTAGCGGGGCCACTGATCCGCTGTCGCTTGGAGCGGCAACACAGCCCGATGCGCACAAACGTCGTGCGCATCT
>CAZTHR010000008.1:0-22771 GCA_964613265.1 uncultured Lentisphaeraceae bacterium
CCTTTTCGTCGCCCGTGTGTACACGGAGCAGAAAGGAACAAAACCCATGGCAATCGACACATCCAATCTGACGACGAAAGTTCCGGCCGGTCTCGATTCGACGGCCGCGCTGGCGAAGGGTCTTGGCACGTCCGAAAAATCGGCGGAACTCGTGAAAGAAGTGGCCGCGCTTCTCGGCGGCCGCAACGTGAGCGTGAACGCCGTGTCGCGCACCACCACGGCCGAATCTGGCACGGTGTCGGGCGCAACGGGCGTCCCCACGCTCGACAACCCCGACGACGCGAAAGCCGCCGAGGCCGATCTTGAAAAACTCATCGCCTACCTCATGCTCGACAACGAGAAGCGGCAGGCCGAGATGGCCCAGGAGCGCATCAGCGTCCAGAAGGATTCACTGGAACGTGAACGGGCCGACCGGTCGGAGAAAATCGAACAGTCGCTCAAGGACATGGACAAGGCGGCGAAGTCGCGCAAGCGCAACAGCATTTTCGGCTGGCTGATGGCCGCCGTGGCGGTCGTCGTGGCAGTCGTGTCGTGCGTGGCGACGGGCGGCGTTGCCGTTGGCGCGGTCGTTGGCGCGTGTGTGGCGGTGGGGGCGCAGGTGCTGAGCGCGACTGGCGCGATGGACAAGATCGTCGAGGGGGTTGCCAAGGGACTGGAAAAACTGGGCATGAAAAAAGAGGCCGCGCAGATCGTGGCGCAGGTTGCCCTCACGGTCGCCATCATGGCCGCGACGATCGGGGCGGGCGCCGCCAGTGCAGGTACCCGGACGGCGACGCTCGCAAGCAGTCTTGGCAAGGCCCTTCAGAGCGCGGCGGAAGCGGCCCGGCCGCTCATTCAGATTGGCGCGATGGGGTTGGGCGTCGCTGCCACCGTCTCCAGCGGCGTTGGCGCGTTCGACTCCTACAAGGCGGGCATGAGCCAGGCCGAAGTGACGGAAACCGAGAAATTCCTCGCGGCCCTCCGTCAGCGTCTGGAAGAAAGCCAGGAGGAACTTCAGGCCATTCTCGAAGCGTTGCAGAACGGCGTCTCGCAGGTGGCGAACATCATCGCGTCCGCGACTGACACGAACGCCGAAATCGCGAACCGCATTGGCAACATGGCCTAGAAAGGAGCGATGTATCATGGACATTCATCTCAACACCAACGCGGCGGCTCTCGGTGCCGTGCCGTTTCCGCCGTCCGATTCCATCGACGGCGCGGGCCGCGCCGCCCGCGTGGACGGCACGACAGATGCCGTCCGCCTTACGGCGGCGGCATCAATCGCCGCGCACGTGGCGTCCATCCGCTCTGCCATTCCGGACGACCTTGAACGGCCGGCGGAGGTGGATACGACGGCCATCAATTCGCTCTGCGCGAAACTTGCGTCCGACGACGGGTTGAATCTCACCGACGCCGAGCAACAGAAAATCGTGCAGGACGTGTCGAAGCAGGTCACGGCCGCGACGGCCGACGTGGATGCGTCGACCGGCTCGACGCAGGTGATGTTCGACCTCTACAAGTTGATGGTGCTCCTCGTCGAAGTCGCGCAGGAACAGCGTGACGCGGCGCGTGAACTGCGTTCGGCCGCGAGCGCACAGGTTCAGAACGCCGTTTTGGCGCAGGCCGAGCAGCAGCGGTCGGCCGCCTTGACGGGCATGATCGCGGGCGCGATCTGTTGCGCCATCCAGGTGGGTTTCTCCGCCGGATCGCTTGTCAAAACCGCCAAGGCGTTCAACACCCAGCTTTCCACGATGGGGGAGAGCGGCGTCACCTCCGCCCGGCAGAATCTGTCGACCCTCGAAAACGCCGGAACGCCCGAGGCCGCCCAAAAGCAGTTGGCGCAAGTCGAGCATGAGGTGGGGGCTGACATTGCCCGCGAGGTCAAGCAGGGATTCGGAGATGTTGGAGAAGGCGAACGCCAGAACCGTAATGAAGTCGCCCCCCAGAATGCCAATGCTAAAACCGTCAATGCCAATGCTAAAACCGTCAATGCCAAGCGCGCGTTCGCAAACGCGCGGGAACTTCCGAAAGATGCGGCGTTGACGGAGGCCCAAATCGAACAAAGAAATACGGCGCGTACAGAGTTGCGCGCGGCGATCAAGACCGACCTGCAGGGATTCGAGGACGCGGTCGTCGATGCCAAAATCAAATTGGCGAACGCCGCCCCCGGCACCGATCTTGCCGACTTGAAGAAGAATGTCACGGTGGCGGAGAAAAAGCTCACCTATGCCCGCGCCTACGCCGCAAACGAGCTGGCGAAGGACGGCGTGACGCTGCCCGCCGAACACATGCAGGACATCAAAGACGCCACCGCGCGTGTCACGGCTGCACAGGAGTTGCTCGCGCAGGATCCGGCGTACATGAAAGCCAATTATGCGTTCCAGCGCGGTGAAGCGTACAACGGGTTGACCTCCACAATCGGCGCGTGTGTCCAGAACGTCATTCAGAATGCGACCCAACTCCAGCAGGCGAAAGCTACGGAGAAGGGCGCGGTCCAGCAGCAGGCGCAGGAAAACCTCGATCAGATGAAGGATTTCTTCGCGGCGGCGGGCGACCTCATGAACCAGGTCATCCAGTTGATGAACGCCGTCGGATCGGCGGAGGCGCAGTCCATGCGGGATGCGATACAGGCATGAGCGCACTCATCACAACTACGGACATCCCGAACGGCGCCGTCTACGGTGTGCCTCAGAAAGCGTACACCGTGGAGGGGGTTGCCGGGCAGGACTTCACCGCCGCGCTGGCGGCGGCGGCGTTCCGCGAAGCGACAGCCATCGAGGCCGCGACCGCGTCCTACGCCGATGTCGTGCGGACGCGTACGCGCAAGTGTGAAGACCTGGGCGAAGTCCTCGCCGCGCTCGCCAAAGCCGTCGCGTCGATGCCAACGAACTCTCAGAAGAGCGACGACAAAAGCGAGAAGAGTGCGGAAATCTACAAGGCGCAGACGATTGCCAAGCAGTACGGTTTCGATCTGCAGCTCGTCGACGTCGATGAAGGAAATGGAGTCGCCGCCGTCCGGCGCGACAACGCCTACCGTCTGCAGAACGACATTCAGTATGCGCTGGACACCGAGGACAACGAACTCCAGCAGGACGCTGTGGCGTTGCAGTCGCTCGTCTCGAAGCGCGATACTGCGTTCTCGACGGCGGCGAAACTCGTGCGCAAGGCGGACGACGCCGCGCAATCTACAATCGGTAACATGGTGGGATGACAAGACACAGGAAGGAGAGACGAACATGGCGACAATCACAAACACCGAAGTTGGCCTCAGCCAGGAGTGGGGCGTCAAGTTCTACGATTACACGTTCTACGACAACGCTTACGAAGGCGGTCGCAAGTCGATGGACTTTCAGGATCTGATGGTCGCGGTCGCCGAGAAGCGCGCCGTGGCGGTGGAGGGCGAGGTGGGGCCGATGGCGACGCGCATCCAGAACCGCAACGCTTTTTTGGAAGACCTTGGCAGTGCACTTGCGGAACTGACCGCCGCCGAGGCGACGCTTGCGAGCGATGCCAAGGGGTCGGATAAGTGCGATTACACGTTCGCAGATAAAACGAAAGATACTTGTGAACGTGCATATGGTTATTGTCCGAGTGACAATGATTCAAAGAAGTGGTTGGAGTTCCACATCCAGATGGTGAAGTCAAAAATCGACGCCTTGAACAACGCGGCGCAGACGGATATGTCGCGTCTCCAGTCGCTCGTTGACCGCCGCGACGAATCGTACACCACCGCGTCCACGCTGATGAGCGCCGTCAGCGACACGCGCGCGAACTTGATTGGGAATCTGTGATGAGCATTGAAACGATCCGCATTGCAACGAACCGCTACGCGCCGTCGGGCGCGGACGCGATTTCGCTCTATTCAAACGGTGCGGGGACGGATCTCACGTTCACGCAACTTGTCATGAGCGTCTGCATCCGCGCCGCCGCGGCCTACGAATCGGAGAGCGTCCTCAAAATGAACGCGATGACGGCGGGGTCGCAGAAGCTCGACGCGGCGGCCGGCTGGCTGACACAGATCGTCAACGGCACGGCGAACTGGACGGAGGCCAAGGCGTTTCTCACGGGGACGATGGGCATCAGCGGTGAAGAACTACCCGATGGGCTGGATTCCTACGACAAGCGCCTTCAGGCGGCGGAGGCGCTGCAGCTCAAAATGGACGCGCTCGCGCAGAGCCAGCAGGAGGAGATGATCGACTTGCAGTCGCTCGTCAATCGCCGGGACGTGGCCTACGCGACGTCGACCAACATCGCCAAGGCGCTGGGGACGTCGATGAGTTCAAACGCCATCAATTTCTAAACGAGAAAGGAACGTGCAATGGCTTCAGAAGTGGAAACGGAGGGGGTCAAAGTGCAAAAGGTGGAGTTCAACCTTTCGATGAACCGGATCGACGATCCGTTCAAGCATCCGGATCTCGTTTCCGGCGCCGCCCTTACGGCCAACGTCTATAACTTTGGAAATCTGGAAAACCTCTCCATCGGACAGTTGGTGATGGCGCTTTGCCTCGCCCGCGCGTCCGAACTTGAGGCGCAAATCATCACGCTCATGGAGACGATGAACACGACAAGCACCCAGCTTGAGGCTTTGACGGAAATCGAAGAAGACTTGGTCAAGGTCGACGACAATGGGCTTGTGAAAGATGTTTCTGGCAGTCTCACCTACAACAATGTGACCTATACGTACGCATACTTTCTGTACGATGTCATTGGAATTGATAATAAAGTTCTGGACACCATGACGGTCGGGGAGGCCATCACGGAAATCGAGACGAAGATGGACGAACTCAATTCGTTCAGCCAGCAGACGATGATCGAGCTGCAGTCGCTCACCAACAAGCGCGACCAGAGCTACGACATGATTTCGAACATCCTCAAGTCGCTCCACACGACGCTGATCGGAAACGTGAACAACATGTAAAGACATGGCAGAAGACGCAACCACTCGGCTTCTGGCCGCCATAGACTATCCCGAACGCCCGTCGACGGGCGCGGCGGGCGTGTCGTTGCTCGTCGACGGCGGTACGATCGTCGCGGAAGACGTGGACGGCCGGCTGCGGCTTGTCTGCCGTCTGACGGACAACGCGGACGATCTGCCGCGTCTGGCCGCCTACGCCGCCGGGCGGATGCTGCGCGAGGACGCCGTGCTGGCGAGCGACGCGGCGGGCGCGTTCCTCTGGCAGGAGGCGCCGGCCGGGGCGGATGCGCATCGACTGCGCCGCCTGTTCGAGGCGTTCGCGGATGCGTGTGACTGGTGGCGCGCGCGCGTGGAGGCGCGGCATTCGGCGGACGCTTCGTCCGATTCCCTTTTCTCTGAAATGATCATTCGGCCATAAGAAAGACAACTGCGTGAAACGATTTTCAATACGACTTGTGGCGCTGCTGGCGCTGTTGGGGCTGGGGGCAGATGTCTCTGCCGCCGTTTCCGCGCCGCCGTGCGCGAAGACGAACATCCCGTGGAAGACGGCGGCCTACACGCTCGTCGCCCGCGACATGGATCTGCGCACGGCGCTCGACACGTTCGCCGTCGCCGAAGGGTTGTCCGTCGTGATGTCGGAAAGCGTGCAGGGCGTCTTCTCCGGCGAGTTCCGCGACGTGCCGCCGGACGATTTTCTCAACCGTCTCGCCACCATCCACAACCTGACTTGGTACTACGACGGCGCGGCGCTCTACCTCTACGGCGCAGGCGAAATCCGGACGCTCCTGCTCGACCTTACGTACATGAAAGCGGGCGAGGTTCGCGCCATGCTCGCCGAACTCGGCGTGGAGGACGCCCGGTTTCCGCTGAAAACGACGTCCAACGACGAAATCGTCCTCGTCTCCGGCCCGCCGCGCTACGTCGCGCTCGTGGCCGAACTCGTCTCCCGTGCCGACAGTCTGCGCGAAAAGCGCACGTTCAACGAGGTGGAAATGCGCCTCTTCCCGCTCGTCAACACATGGGCGGACGACGTGTCGTTCTCTGTCGCGTCGCCCGAATCCACGATGACCATCAAAGGCGTGGCGCGGCTCATCGAGGAGCTGATGGCGGCCAGTTCGGACGCGACGGTGCGCGAGGGCGGCAACACGAACGTGACGGAACGGGCGTCGCTTGAGTCGAACATGAACGCCGCCTATCGTCCGATCATCCGTCCGGAGAACCGTCTCAACGCCGTCGTCGTACGCGACGTCGCGTCGCGCATGGGCATGTACGAACGACTGATCCGACAGCTCGACGTGCCGCAGAAACTCGTGGAAATCGACGTGACGGTCGTCGAACTTTCCCGGAAGGACGCGCTCGACTGGCAGCTTTCGCTGAAGGTCACGGGTTCGCGCAGCGAGTTTGCCGGTGGCGCGGGACAGAACGCCGCCAATCTCTTCGAGACGGAAACGCTTGGCGGCAAGGGACTGGCGGGCGCACTTTCCTATCTGGGCGACGACGTGCAGGTGGCCGCCTCGCTTACGGCGCTCAAGGAGAAGGGGAAGGCGCGCAACATTTCCCGCACGTCGCTTCTCACCGTGAACAACCTTGCCGCGCAGATGACTGACACGCAGAGCTACCACGTGCGCGTCATCGGTACGGAAGTCGCCGCGCTGGAAGACGTCAGCGCGGGCACGACGCTGCAGATCAAGCCGCGCATCGTCCCCGCTCCCACGACGAACGTCGCCAACCAGGTCTGGCTCTCCCTGCGTCTCGACGACGGCGGGTTCGAGTCCATCACCGTCGATGCCATGCCCATGACGCGCTCGTCCACGCTCCAGACGCAGTCCGCCGTGTTCGAGGATGAATCCATCATGTTGGCCGGCTATCTGCGTGACATCGAGGAATCGGGTGGCTGGGGGATTCCGTATCTGCGTGACATTCCGTGGATCGGCTGGCTCTTCGGCGGCACGTCCGTCAAGCAGGAGACGGTGCAGCGGATGTTCATCCTGTCGCCGCACATCGTGGATCTTGACGCCGAAATGCTCGCCCGCCTTCAGGCCACGCGCCTGCGGAACGTCGCCGAGGCCGAGGAACTGGAGGACGACGCCGAGGTGAGCGACGCGGCACGGCGGCGGCGCGATTTGGAGCGCGAGGAGACGAACGCCCGTCGCCGCGAGCGCGACGACGTCGCGTACGAGCGCCGCGCCGCCGAAATCGACCATGCCCGCGCCCTCCGCAAAATCGAACGCGCGAAAACGGATGAACAACTGAAGGCGGACAAACGCGCGTGGAAGCAAATCGAGCAAGAGGCGAAGAAGGAGGCGGAGAAATAGGATGGCCGCCGACGTGACCATTGCGCGTGGATTCGCCGAAATCGGCGCCGGCGCGTGGCTGATGGGCCGCGCCCAGCCCGTCGCGTCCTTCGGCGCGTTTCGGCGGCGTCCCCGCAAGGGCTGGATTGTGCGCGACCGTGTCCGGCTCGATCTCGTGGAGACGGGCGGGCGCACGTTCTGCGCCGACGCGGCGCGGCCGTTCCTGACGCACGTCCCGTGCGCCGCGCCCGTCAGCGCCGTGACGGACAAGGTGCTCGTGGCGCCGGCCGAGGCCCGCACGGCGGCGCATCTTGTGAAAGTCATTCCGATGAGCTTCGCCCGCGCTCTTTGCGTGACGACGTTCGGGCGTGAATGGGTCGTGCTGGCGACGACGAGCCGCACGACGCGCCTCTCGGTTGCGGACGGCGACACGCTGGCCGTGCGTCCGGAAGCGGTCGTGGCGTGGACGGGCGGGCGGCCGACGGGGTTCTGTCCGCATCTCGGTCTGTTCGACGTTTTGCTGCCCCGCGGGCCGCGCACGTTGCTTCTTCATTTCCACGGCCCCTGCATTGTGTGGATTGAAGGAAGTTTCAACCATTCGGGCTGTAACCTTTCCAAACGACGTGTGTACTGATGTCAGAAGGAACTCGAAATAAAAAAATGCTAACCCACAAAACAAGGAGAGTCGAAAATGAATGTGAATAACATTGGCAACTACAGTGCAGACCTGGCGCGTTTCATCCAACAGGCGAACCGTCACACCACGGCTGATGGTGTTGGCGACGCGACGGTTGTTCGGGCTGACAAGGCGTACGTCGGACCCCGAGACGATTATGGCAACATGTTTAGGTCTTCTCGCCTGTCGGTGTCCGATGCTTTTGGCGACAAGGCGGGCGGATTCGCCGCGATTTTCCGTTCCCGTGCGGACAAGGCCGAGAACAACGTGACGCGCGAACTGTTCAAGTCCGCCGTGGCCGAGATGTTCGGCGGCGAAGACCGCATTCCCGAAAGTGTCCGTGACTCGATGAAGATGAATGACTACGGCAAGGGGCGGCCGTTGACCGCCCGCCGGATTCTGGCTGTCAAAGAGGCCATTGACAAAGCGAGTCGCGCTGAATGCGGCCAGTTCACCACGTTGATCCAGACACGGGCGGGGAAAGAGGGCCTGGTCAATCCCGAACTTCCCCTGGTCGCCCTGCCCGCTGACGAGAATGTTGAAATCCGTACCCATCTTTTTGAACTCGCCAAGTGCGCACAGCAGTACAAGCGGGAAATGAAATGTTCAAACGAGGAAGCCGTCGAGGCGCTCTTCACGATTTCAAGAACGGCGCATGAAAAAGGGCAGAATCTTTCCCTTGGGGATCTTTCAGAACTTGCCCAGTGTGCGCAGCAGTACCGGCGTGAGATGGAGTGTTCACATGAAGAAGCCGTCGGGGTGCTCTTCGCGATTCCGGCGAAAGCGGATGAGATTAAGGCGGACGAGTCGTTCGTGCTGCGCATGGAGAGCCTAAAAAAGCGCAATTACTTCGATTGCCTACCTAGAGGCGCGACGGCGCATGATGTCGAAGCATTCAAGAATCGTGCCGCACGTTTCGCGGCGCTCTTCCATGTGGTGAAAGCGTGTCCGTATTCTGCGGCGATTGTGCGTGCCACGTTTGAAAAGGGGGCAGGTGCGATGGGACCCATCGCGACGGCCCTTGGAAGGAATGGTGCGCCTCGATTCATGGAGAACGTTGCGAACTTTCGGTACGGGTTGCGTCTGATGGATGCGTTTGAGGCGTTGTCCAAAGATGTTTGGAAGGGTCGGAAGTCACAGCAGTACGACATGGCATTCGAAAAGGAAAACTGGAAGAAGACCCGAGACTATCTCTTCGACGAGATCGCCAGGGACGTCACGAATCTGGCCGTGCTGGCAGGAAAGGCGGAGCGGGATCCGGACATGGCATTCAGCCCTTACATCGACAGGGTGCGTGGGCGGCTCTAAACGAGGAGTGACGACATGAACGTGAATCTTGAGACGCCGCAAAAACGAGGAGTGACGACATGAACGTGAATCTTTACAACTACAGTGAAAACCTGGCACGTTTCGTTGGACGCGCCAGCCAGCACGTTACGGCCGGTGATGACGCGACGATTGTCCGAGCCGAGAGCGTGCAGGTCGGAACGCCCGGCCGTCCAGACGACAGTGGTGGCCGCCCCTTGATTTGGAATCCTGATTTGCGGTTGGCCGATACGAATGACGACAAGGTGGGCGGGTTCGCCGCGCTCTTTCGTTCCCGTGCGAACAAGGAGGCGAACAACGCGACGCGCGAACTGTTCAAGTCTGCCGTGGCCGAGATGTTCGGCGGTGAAGATCACATCCCCGAGCGTGTTCGCGCCGCGATGAAGATGAATGACTACGGCAAGGGGCGTCCGTTGACCGCACGCCGGATCATGGCCGTCAAAACGGCCATCGACGCCGTGATTGGCGACCTGGACTACAGCCAGTTCGTCCCGGCGATCCTTAAGCAGGCGAAAGCCTATCGCCTACCCGTTCCCTCGGGAGAGCAGTTCCATGACCTCGTCAGAACTGCGGCGGACTACCAGGCGGCGACAGGATGTAGGGTTGAAACAGCCGTCGCATCCCTCTTCACGATTCCGGAGAAAATGGTTTCGATATCGAAGAATGAGATTCGGGAGAAAGGGGAGCTCCGGTGGGCCGTGAAGTCGTTCGGGTACGACGCCGACCAGTGCGAGAACTTGGTCAAGGCCGCCGCGTTTTACCAGCTGGCGATGAGGTGCTCGATTGACATGGCGATCAAATCCGCGTGTTCGCCCACGGGCGTGGCCAATCGCCTGATGAACTACGGTGGACGGTTCATGGCGACTGCGGATAATTTTCGGCAGGGGGTGCGCCTGTTGGGGAAGTTCGAGGCGTGGTTCAACGAGATTTCCGCGACAGCGAACAACAAATCGTTGCCGAAAAAAACGGTCTCGCAAATCAACGGCAACTTTACCGCCTTCCTGAACGAGACGTACCGTGGAGGCTTCGAGCGTTTCGTCTTTGAGGACTTGGCCTCCAATTCCGCGTTCGACTTGGCGGAACAGGATGCTGAAAAGGTGTTCGGTTTCGAAAACAACGGCGTCACGAGCTTCATCGGCCGCGGGTTTTACGAGGCCTCCACGGCGACGCTGCTACAGGTGCCGGTTGAACAACGCAGGGTCGTTTTCAGAGCTGCGGCCGCGTTGTGTCCGTTGGCGACCAATCAGTCCCAGCAACCGGCGGTTCCCACGCACAAGACTATTTTCATCGGGCGGATGTTGAAGCATCTTGACGAACTGACTGCGCTTGCGAACCGGAATGAGCTGACGGCCGAGAACGTCATTCGGACGTGCTATCCCGACATTGTGAATCCGCGGGCGTTCACGATCAAAGTCGTCGACGATTTCATCACAAAGATGCCTGTACGCGAGAATGATCCCGAAGCCTTTAATACGCTGTACTTCATGATGGCCAATTCCGGTGAAACGGTCGATCACGTGATTGCGGCCTACCAGAACCATGAACAGTTGCCGAACGTGCCGTATCTGTCGACGTATTCCGCGGGACTGGATGCATTCAACGGTTCGACCGAGGAAGCGCGTAAGCAACTGATGAAGGATCTTCCCCGTTTCTCGAACTATATCGAAGAACACGCGGGCGGCGACGCCGTCCAGCTTAGGTGTGTACGCGGGTTTAACTTCCCCGAAGGGACACCCCGAATGGAATTCGAGGGCGGAACCGTGACCAACGCGGCGTGTGACGCACTGATCGACACGGTCGAGGCGTTTTGCGGGAAGGGAAACGTGCGGCAGGTGTCCGCCGTGCTGTTCAGCCTTTCGCAGTCGGGGCTTGAAAATCTGAAGGGCGGCCTTCATGCCTATGGCATTTACTCCAACGAACATTCCCCGTGCGAATACACGTTGTCCAAAAACGCGGACACGGGCACCGTGAAGATCGTCTATTCGAACCCCGAGCACTTCCCGATTACGTTCAATTGGGAGGTGACCGTCGATCGCAACGGCGTCGTGACGACCACGCCCATGACGGTCATCGACGAGCGAGGACATGCATGACCGCGCACGGCCTTGGGTGCTGTGGAGAGGAATTTGAGAATGCCTCCGAAAAGTCTAGACAAAATGCCGAAGGTCTAGTAATCTTGAAGAGTACTTTTGACAGTTGACAGATACAGGAGAACATGACGATGGACTATACCGAACTGATTTCCGCATTCGCCGAGCGCCATGCCATTGCGGGCTGTGACGCCGGCGAGGGAACGGCCGTGACGTTGCAGATTGATGACATGACGGTGACGTTGCTCCACGACGAGACGGAGGCGCGTCTGCTGATCTGCGGCGAAATCGGCCAGCCGCCGCCGGACGGCGCGGCGGCGTTCGCGCAGACGATGCTCAAGGCGAACTTTTCCGCGCCGGACATGGTGTTCGCCCAGAATCCAGAGACGAACGCCTACGCGCTGATCTCTCCGAAGGCGTTGAACGCGCTGGATGTGAACGCGCTGGACGCGGCGTTCGAGGCGTTTGTCAACCAGTTGGAGTCGTGGCGGGCGATGCTCGCGGATTTCTGCGTGGTGACGGCCGAACAGTCAGATGCGGCGGCGTCCGACGCACCGGTTGACGGCATCCGCGTGTAAGCCGGAGCCGAAGGACGTGGATGGCATTTGACGCGGCACAGATTCTGCGGCAGACGTATGCGGCGGGCATGGCGGCTCCTCAGGCGGAACCATCCGCCGCCGCCGTCGTCTCCGCCGGACGTGGCGAACTCAACGGCACGGCGTGTGTCGTGGAAAACAACCCGATGGCCGACTTGATGGACTCGATGGAGGAACTCTCCTTCCAGTTCGAGGAAAAGGCGGCGAAACGCCTGTCCGATCGGCGAATGGGTCCGCTTCAAGGTGCGCGGTCGACGTTCGTAAAGGCGTTGGAGGCGTGGCTGTCGGTGATGCCCGATCTGCCGGGGCAAGCGCGTTTGGCGGCGTTCATCCAGAACGCCCGTGCCAGACTGGATGCGGGCGCACGTCCGTCCGTCGATGCTTTTCTGAAGGAACTGGCGCGTGAATCGACCGATCCGAGCCATCAGTTCGCGATGCTCGACCTGTTGGAGCAGATGCTGGGTACGGACGAAACGGCGTTGCGCGATCTCATCCGTTCGGCGCGGGCGCAGTTGATGGCGGAGAAGGGCGCGGAGGTCAAGGCCGGCATCAACCTCGCCGAGGAGGTGAACGCCCGCGCGTCCACGCCCGGTGAAATGCAGGATCTGCGCGATCTCTACCGCAGTGAGACGATCGGATTCACGACGCCGCAGAACTGCTTCCGCTCCCTGCTGGCCACGCGCGGCGCGGGCGGTCTGTCGGCGGCCATCGATTTCCTCATTGCGGGTTGCGGGGCGGATCTGAAGTCCGCCGCGCCGTCGCAGGACGCGGTGGCGCTGGGGCGCATCCTCACCGACCTCGGGTGCGTCCACGCGCTCCAGACGGCGTTGGAGAAGTTGTCGCAGCTGGGGGCGCGGATGGAGACGCAGTTCGGCGAACCGTGTTTTCTGAACGGCGAACAGTTGACGGGCCGCGTCCTCGACTTGACGGAACAGGCGTTCGTGGCGGCGACGGCGATTGCGCACCTGGTGGGCGACTGCGGTCTGCGGCGTCTGCTCGCGCAGATGGATTTCACGCGCGAACTGACGCGGCTCTTCCGCCAGCTCTCGCCGCGCCTCTTCGCGAAAGAGGGAGACCGGGCGCGTCTGGTGGACGCCGCCCAGGAGCATTTGGACGGGTTGATTGCACAGGAAGAAGAAAGCGAGGCGACGGCATGACGGCAGCGCCGGATTGGATTGATGCGGTCGTGCGCGACTTCGGGCGCGGCGCGGGGCTGGATGCGTTCGCGTTGAACGAACGCGGCGTCGCGGCGTTGCGGTTCGAGGATGGACGGGCGTTGCGCTTCGAGTACGTGAACGACGAACTCGTCGTCGCGATGTCCGTGCCCGTGCGGAACGACGCGGCGACGGCGCGTCGGATTCTCGCAATCGCCCATCCGTCGGCGGTGCGGGACGGGTTGCGCGTCCGCGCCGGCTATCTGGAGAAGACGGGCTGCGCCGTGTTCGCCGTGCGCTTCGCTGCGCGGGACGTCACGCGCCCCGCGCTCGAACGGGCATTCGGCGTTCTGTGGCGGATTGCGTCCGAATACGGAGGTGCGGCATGAGCCTGGGCGTTTCACGCACGACAGACCCGTTGCGGTTCGACACGGGCATTGGCACGGCCGCGTTCGCGGAGGTGCTGGACACGCCCGCTGCCGGCGAGCCGCAGAAAGCGCTTCTGCCGGGGTCGACGACCGTCTCCCAGGCCGTGGACGCGCTCTTCCCGACGGATCGCGCCGTGCGCGACGAAATCCTCGCCGCACTCGTGGCCGGCAACACCGTGGCTTTGCGGACGCCGAGCGGGTTCAACGCGGCGGCCCGTCGCGCGGCGCGGTCCCTGCGCGCCCGTTCGACCGATGCCGCCGACCGCGCGGCGCATGAAATCGAAACCCTGCTTGCGGACGTCGATCTCTTCGAGCGTTACCGCATGGCGTTGCTGGAGACATGATGTTCGGCAGACTGACAAACTTCTCAAACGTGTTTTCGCGCTTCGGCGATCTGGTGCTGGCGGTTCTCGTCGTCTGTATCATCGGGCTGCTCATCATCCCGCTGCCGACGCCGATGGTGGACTTGCTCATCGCGACGAACATCATGATCTCCACCGTGATGCTGATGCTCTCGCTCTATCTGCCGCGCGCGCTCGCGTTCTCCACGTTCCCCTCGATGCTGCTGTTCACGACGCTGTTCCGCCTCGCGCTGAACGTGACGACGACGCGCCTCATCCTCCTCAAGGCCGATGCGGGCGAAATCATCTACACGTTCGGCAACTTCGTGGTGAGCGGCAACTTCATCGTTGGCGCGGTCATCTTCCTTATCATCACGATTGTGCAGTTCATCGTGATCGCCAAAGGCGCGGAGCGCGTTTCGGAAGTCGCGGCGCGGTTCACGCTGGACGCCATGCCCGGCAAGCAGATGTCCATCGACGCGGATATGCGGGCCGGCGCGATCGACCAGACGACGGCCCGTCAGCGCCGCACGGAACTGGCGAAGGAATCGCAGCTCTACGGCGCGATGGACGGCGCGATGAAGTTCGTCAAGGGCGACGCAATCGCGGGGCTGATCATGACGGCGGTCAACATCGTCGGCGGTCTCTGCATCGGCGTCTTCATGAACGGCAAGGACGTGGGTTGGGCGATTACGAAGTACGGCATCCTGACGATCGGCGACGGCCTCGTCTCGCAGATTCCCGCACTGCTCGTGTCGATCACGGCCGGCATCATCGTCACCCGCGTCGGGGACGTGGATAACAAGCCGCTCGGTCAGGACATCATCGACCAGTTCTTTGCGCAGCCCAAGGCGATTCTGCTCGGCGCGGTCATGCTCGTCGCCATCGGCCTCATCCCCGGCTTCCCGAAGCTCCAGATCTTCGGCCTCGCGGCGTTCGTCGCGGCGGTGGGCTACAGTCTGATGCTCAAAGCCCGTCTCGCGAAAGCGCGCGCGGCGCGGAGTGAAGACCCGCTGGCCGCCGCCGCGCCCTCGGAGGGGAACGCGCCCCGGCCGAAGAAGAAGGACGGCGACGATTTCTCGATGGTCACGCCGCTGACGGTGGACATCGACGCGAACATTCGCGGGGCGCTGTCCTACGACGCGCTCAACGAGCAGATCATGTCCATCCGCCGCGCCCTCTACCACGACCTCGGCGTGCCGTTCCCCGGCATCAACCTGTCACTCAATCCCGCGCTCACGGACGGCCGCTACCGGATTCTCGTCAACGAAGTCCCCGTGTCGGAGGGGACGCTCCGCAAGGGCTTCGTCTTCGCGCTGGAATCCCAGGAGAACCTGCTGGCCACGGGCGTGGCGTTCGAGAACGGCCGGCCGTTCCTGAACGGCTACGAGACGTGCTGGGTGGCGGAGGCGGACAAGGCGAAGCTCGACGAGAGCGGCATCCGGTCGCTCGATCTCGGCGGCGTCCTCTCCTACCATCTGTCGAGTGTCCTGCGGCGCTACGCGCACGAGTTCCTGTCCTTGCAGGAGACGCGCCTCCTGTTCGACCACATGGAGCAGGACGCGCCTGAGCTCGTCAAAGAGGTGCAGCGCGTGCTGCCGCTCCAGCGGATTACCGACGTCTTCCAGCGGCTCGTGCAGGAGGGCATCAGCATCCGCGATTTGAAGCGCATCACGCAGACGCTCATCGAATGGGGACAGCGGGAGAAGGATGCCGTGCTGCTCGTCGAGTACGTGCGGTCGGCGTTGAGCCGCTACATCTCCTACAAGTTCAGCGGCGGGCAGAACATCGTCGCGGCCTATTTGCTCGACCCGTCGCTGGAAGAGAAAATCCGCAAGTCCGTGCGCCAGACGTCCGGCGGCTCGTATCTGGCCATGGACCCCGCGACGGTTCGCGCCATCCTCGCCGTCGTCAAGCGGACGATCGGCGACCTCGCGAAAATCCCGCAAAAGCCCGTGGTCATCGTCTCGGTGGACATCCGTCGCTACTTCCGCAAGATCGTTGAAAAGGACTATTACGAACTGCCGGTGCTGTCGTTCCAGGAATTGAGCGCCGAAATCAACATCCAGCCCCTTGGGAGGCTTAAACTGTGAACTTCCTTTTGAAAATCGTACGTGGCCCGAACGCGGGCGCGGAGGCGGCGCTGCCGGACGGCGTCGCCGTCACGCTGGGCAAGGACGACGCCTGCGACATCGTGCTGGCGGACGCCACGCTCCCCGATGAAGCGGCGACGCTGACGGCGGCGGGCGACGGCGTGACGCTGGACGGCGAACGCCTGGCGCCGTTCCACGTCGTCGTGCGTGGCGCCACCGCGTTCGCCATCGGCCCGTCGGACGCGGCGTGGGCGGATCTCGTCTGGCCCGCTCCGCCCGAACCGTCGAAAGACGCATCGGCGCCGGAAGCATCTGCGAACGTACTAGACACGCCCGCCGCGCCGGATGCGCCGGCGGCGCGTTCGACGCGCGGACGCGGGTGCATGGGCTGTGGAATCCTGCTCGTGGTCGTGGCGCTGGCGCTGGGCGGCCTCGGCTGGTTTTTCCGCGACGCGGCGAAACCGTACGCCGAACGGGCCGTGGCCGAATGGCAGCGTCTCGTGCGCACGTTCGGCGGCACGGATGCCGCGTCCGTTGAAGGGGACGGATCGGACGCCGCGTCGCCGTCCGTCGGCGACGCGGCGGGCGAAACGCTCTCCGCCCTCGCCGCGCAACACGGGCTGGCGTTCACCACCAACGACGCACGTACGGTGTTGGGCGGCAATTTCGCCACCCGCGTCGAACGTCTCGCCGTCACGGCCGCCGCCTACGCCGCGCAGCCGGGCGTCGATCTCGATTTCTCCGACGATGAATCCCTGCGCACGGCGGCGACGGACACGCTGGCGCTTCTGGCCGAGAACGGGTTGCGCGTCGCCGCCGCGACGAACCGCGCGCTCGCCCTCATGGGTACGACGGCCGACCTGCGTCGCGTGTTGGAGGCGTTGAACGCCGATTTGCCGAAACTGCGCACGGTGGACTGCGCGGGCGTGACGATCGTTCCGACGGACGAGACCGTTCCCGACGCGGTCCCCCCGCCGGCCGTCGCCGGAAAAACGGGCGGCACGCGGCGTACGGTCGTTTCACGCGCCGCCGCGTCGGGGAATCCGTCCCTGCCCGTCTGCGGCATTCTCACGACCCCCTATCCGTGTCTCGTGCTGCGCAACGGGACGCGCGTGATGGTGGGGGCTTCGCTGGGCGATCGCGTGGTGGCGCGGATCGACGCGGACGCCGTCACGCTCACCAATGCAACCGGGAGCATCGTATGGAAGCCGTGACGCAGAAACCGATACGTCTGCTCGAAATCGAGCGCGAACTGGCGGGGTCGGACAAGGCCGCCGCGTTTGCCCGTTACGACGGCATCCTCGCCCGTCTGGGCGAGCGGCTGTCGGCGGCGTTGACGGAAGGGCTGCCGCCCGACGAATTTCCACGCGCCGCCGCGCTGGCCGAGGCCAACACGGTTGCGCGGAAGATTTTACGGCTGACCGTCCAGACGGACGGCCGGACAACAGAAGAACAACAACCCACAAAAAAAGGAATGCAAACATGGCAATCACGAGTTCATTGACCGGCTACTCCACCGTGATCGACCCGACAGAGACGATCGCTCGCATAGAAGGAAACCTGGGGCAGGACAAATTCATCCACACGGACGCCGTCTACAATTCGCTGCTCAACGCCGCCGCCGCGATGGAGAAACGTCTGAACGCCTCGCTCGAGAACTACCAGCAGCACCCGGACGTGCAGGCGAACCTCCAGCAGCTGCAGTACGACCTGCAGACGTGGAATCTCGCGCTCACGACGATGACGAACATCAACAAAAACCTTGGCGATGCGCTCTCCTCGATCGCGTCCAACTTCCGGTAATCGCCGATGTTCGATTTGGCGCCCGAAGAGGCGCGGCTGTTGTTGAACGTCGCGTTGATGGCGACGGGGCAGAACCGCTTCCGGTCCGCCGCGAAGATTCTTGCGGCGCTGGCGGCGTTTCGTCCGAAGGAGGCGTCCGTCGCGTCGGCGAACGCCGTCCTCTTCCTCAGCATGCGCGACTTCCAGGGGGCGGTCGACTATCTCGACCGCGATGCCATTCCGCGTTTTCCGGACGCGGCGATGCTCAAAGCGTTCAAGGGGCTGGCGCTGTTGAGGATGGATCGCCGGGCCGAGGCCCGCGTTCCCCTCGCGGAGGCCGCCAACCAGTCCGCCGATCCTGCGGCGGCGCAACTTGCAAAGGACTTGCTCATATGACAGAATCGATGATCGTCGAGGCGATTCGCGCGGCGGGCGGGGTGTCTGCCACCGCCGCCGTGCCGCCCGTTTCCGCGCCGTTGACGGCGGCGAACCCCGCCGCCGTGTCGCGCTTCCAGGCCGCGATGGCGGCGGATCCGGTGCCTTTCGCGTCGGAGACCGCTGCCGCGTGGCGTTCCGCCCAGGTGAACAACCAGGGCATTCTGCACCGCATCCGCGCGTTGTCGGACAACGCCCACACGCGGCACGTGACGTCTGGCGAACTCGTGGAACTCCAGTACGAGCTGATGAACCTCTCCTTCCAGCAGACGGTCGTCACGAAGGTCGCCGACAAGTCGTCCACCGCAATCCAGACGTTGGTGAAAAACCAGTGAAAAAAATCATTCCAGTTTTGGTCGCGCTCGTCCTGTTCGCGGGATGCGACCGGGAGACGACGCTCCACGCCGGTTTGGAGGAAGGCCAGGCGAACCTCGTGCTGGCCGCACTGCTCGACGCGGGCATCGGCTGCCACAAGGCGCCGGGCGAGGAGGGGACGTGGAACGTTCTCGTCTCCGAGCCGAAGTTCGCCGAGGCGGTGAACCTGCTCGAACGGCAGGGACTGCCGCGCCGTGCCCGACAGGGCGTGGCGGAGGTCTTCAAGAAGACGGGCATGATCTCGTCGCCCAGCGAAGAGCGCATCCGCTTCATGGACGCCCTCGCGCAGGATCTCGCCCGCACGATCTCGATGATCGACGGCGTGGTGGACGCCCGCGTCCACGTCGTCCTGCCGGCGAACGATCCATTCGCCCGCAACGTTTTGCCGTCGTCCGCCGCCGTGGCCATTCGCGCCCGGTGGGATGCCGACCTGGCCGATTTCGTGCCTTCCGTCAAGGGCCTCGTCAAGAACGCCATCGAAGGTCTGGCCTACGACAAGATTCAGGTCACGCTCTTTCGGGATCGTCCGCCCAAAAAATGACATGACGACCGACGAACGACAGTTCCTGCTGACGGCGGTGTGGATGTTCATGCGCCACGGTCAGCGCGACCGCGCCCGCGCCATCTGCGAAGCACTGGTGGAGGCGGATCCGCGCGATGGCGTGGCCGTTGCCGCGTGGGCGGATCTGCTGCTGGATGGCGGCGACGCCGCCCGTGCGCTGGATGCGTTGCGGGGGGCGGACGCTCCGCCCGAGCTCGCCCACGTCGGGGCTGTGCTGGAAACGCGCGCACTTCGGCTTCTTGGTCGTACGGACGAAGCGCGGGCGCGTTGGACACGCTATCTCGCATCACGGAAAGGGGCGGCACGGCAATGGCTGGCGAATTGACGTTGGAACAGGCGCGCGCCCTCGTTGGCAACGACGCGCTGTGGCCGCGCGCCCGCGATTTTCTCTGGCGGTTCGCGGGACAGATCGACGCGACGTGGGTCGACGACCTCTGCGCGACGGCACATCTGCCGCTGGACGCATCTGCGGCGGCGTGGACGTCGCCCCGTCTGCAGACGTGGCTATTGGGTGAATTGGGTATCGCGCCGTGCTTTCACGATTTCCCCGCCACCGACGGCAGCCGTCTGCTGCTGCTCGACGCGGTGACGCTGGACGCGCTCGCCCGCTGGCTGGGGGCGCTTGCGTACGCCGACTTCCTGCGTCGGCTCACCGACGGCGCGACGGTTCGTGCGTTCAAGGCCGCGTTGCCGGGCGTCTATCCTGATGTGCTGTCCTACACCGCCTATTTTGGTTCTGTCGGACGGAGCGCCGAAGATGCGCCGACGGCCGACGACATCGTGGCGACGGGCTACGGACAACTGTTTTCCCTCTTCGCGGCGTTGCCCGCGCCCCTCGTGGCGCGTCTCGTGTTCAAGTTCCCGAAATCGCGGCGTAACCTGTGCGTGCCGCAGGATGGTGGGACGGTGACGCTGGCCGTCGTCCACAAACTTCTCAAACTCAAGTTCCCGGAGGCGTATCGGATATGCTGCTTGTGAACAAACCGAATTTCGTGCTGGCGTCTGATCGCCGGGTCGTCAAAGCGACGGATGTCGGGACGGTTCGTGCCGCCGCTGACATCCTCGCCGCCGCTGAAGCGGAGGCCGCCCGCATCCGCGAGGAGGCAAAGGCCGCGTTTGAAGCTGAACGAAAGCGCGGATACGCGCAGGGGCTGGCCGACGGGAAAATGGAAATCGCCGCGCAGAAGCTCGATCTCGTGGATGCCTCCGTGTCGTTCATGGAAGGCGTCGAGCAGAAGATGGCGGACGTCGTGATGAAGGCCCTGCGGTCGTTCGTCGTGGACGTCGGCGACCGCGAGATGGTTGTCCAGATCGTCCGCAAGACGATGGCCGCCGTCATTCGGACGCAGAAGCAGGTCGTTTTGAAAGTCGCGCCGGAGATGGTGGCGACGGTCACGGCCCGCGTGGCGGAGTTCCGAGCCGCCTATCCGATTATCGAGACGCTGGACGTGGTGGCGGATGCGCGGCTGTCGGGCGCGGCGTGTGTCCTTGAGACCGAGGCGGGCGTGGCGGACGCCTCCGTGGAGACGCAGTTGGCCGCGATCGAGAAGTCGCTCAAGCGCCACATTGCAAGGGGAACATGATGGACGGCGTGTTCGATTACATTCCCGAAGTCCTGTCGCACGCCGTGGAGGACGTGCAGCCCATCGACATGAAAGGGCGCGTCATCCAGGTTGTCGGCACGATCATCAAGGCGTCCGTGCCGGGCGTCAAGGTCGGCGAGATCTGCATCCTGCGCAATCCGTGGGAGGATCGCGAAGTCCAGGCGGAGGTCGTCGGCTTCACGAAGACGGCCGTGCTGTTGACCGTTTTGGGTGCGATGGTGGGCATTTGCGGCGAGACGGAAGTCATTCCGACGCGCCGCGTCCAGATGGCGCCCGTCGGCAAGAACCTCCTTGGCCGGGTGCTCGACGGGCTGGGGCGTCCCATGGATGTGGAGACGAAAGGCCCGTTGCGTCCCGACGGCTACTATCCCGTCTACGCCGAACCGCCGTCGCCGCTCGAACGGCGTATCATCTCCCGCCCGATTTCGCTGGGCGTCCGCGCCATCGACGGACTCCTCACCTGCGGCGAGGGGCAGCGCATGGGCATTTTCGCAGCGGCGGGCGGCGGCAAGTCGACGCTCTTGGCGCAGATTATCCGCAACACCGAGGCCGAAGTCACGGTGCTGGCCCTCGTGGGTGAACGCGGGCGCGAAGTGCGCGAGTTCATCGAAAAGGATTTGGGGCCGGAAGGCCTGAAGAAATCCGTCCTCGTCGTCTCCACGTCCGACCGGTCGTCGATGGAACGGCTCAAGGCCGCCTACGTCGCGACGGCCATTGCCGAGAGTTTCCGCGACCAGGGGCGGAAGGTGTTGCTGCTCATGGATTCCGTCACGCGCTTCGGCCGCGCCCAGCGCGAAATCGGCCTGGCCGCTGGCGAACCGCCGACGCGGCGGGGTTTTCCGCCTAGCGTCTTCAGCGAACTGCCGCGCCTCATGGAACGCGCGGGCAATTCCGCGAAGGGGTCCATCACCGCGCTCTACACCGTGCTTGTGGAAGGCGACGACATGACGGAGCCGATTGCGGACGAGACGCGCTCCATTCTTGACGGCCATATCATCCTGTCGCGCAAACTCGCCCAGATGAACCACTATCCGGCCATCGACATTCTCGCGTCCGTGTCGCGTTGCCAGTCCGCCATCATCGCGAAAGACCACAAGGCCGCCGCCGGCAAGTTGCGTACGCTCCTCGCCAAATACGCGGAGGTTGAACTGCTGTTGCGCATCGGCGAATACAAAAAGGGGGCTGACCCCGAAACGGACGAGGCCATCGACAAACACGCCGCCGTCACCGCGTTCCTGCGACAGGGGCTGACCGAAGTCCCGGTCTTCGAGGACACGTTGCGGAAACTGAAGGAGGCCGTGTCGTAATGGCCTACGTGCTCCAGCCGTTGGTGCGCATCCGCACGATGCGCGAAGACCGCGCCCAGGGCGAACTCGTTTCCGCCCGCCGCGAACTCGCCGCCGCCGAGGCCGCCGTGGCGGCGCGTCGGCGCGATCTCGCCGCATGGGAAGCGACGAAAGATGCACGGCGCGACCGCATCTACGCGACGATCATGGGGCGCCCCGTGAGCCGCGACCAGCTGGATCTGGCGAACGAGGGAGTGGCGCGGATTGACGAGGAGGGCGCGTTGAAAGCGGACAACGTCGTACGTGCGGAAGCGGAACGCCGCACGTGCGCGGAAGCCGCCGAGGCTGCGCGGATCAACTTGAACCACATGACGAAGAACCGCATGAAAATCGACGAACACAAGGCCGTCTGGGTTGTCGAGGACGCGCGGGCGCAGGAGTTCCGCGCCGAAGGCGAACTAGAAGATTTCAACGTGCGTAAGGAGGAGGTTTGACGATGTCCGATCTTGCTGTCAATCAGGTGTCTTTGGGAGGTGGCGGGCTGTCCGTATCGGGCGGCGTGCCCGGGTCGTCGCAGGCCGCAACGGCCGGGCTGGTGGACGCGGCGGCTGAACAGGCGGGTACGGGGACGTCGCCGTCGTACGCCCTGCCGCCGCCACCATTCGATTCTGTCGTTCGCTTCCAGCGGGCGCTGGCGGAAGGTGCGCCGGATGCGGTCGCGCCACGCCCGACGGACGTGCGCGGCGTTGCCGCCGCGCCACGCGACAGGACACCGTCCCAACCAGCAGAAATCCCGCAGATGGATGCACCGCACGTGGATGTGCCAGTATCCGCC
>CAZTHR010000009.1:0-22170 GCA_964613265.1 uncultured Lentisphaeraceae bacterium
CCGCCCCTGCGGGCGGCGCGTAAACCGGTCGGGCGTTGGCCCGGTCGGTTTTTTTTTGTCACGGACGCAACCAGAACGCCCGCCAGGCGGCACAGAACGTTTCGCGCGTCCGGTCGTCGAACACGGTGGCCGTCGCCTGACGCATGGACTTGGTGTCGACCAGGGCGGCCATGTAATCCGCCCGCACGTTCTCGAACGGACGAAATCTTACCTTCGGCGCCCCGATTTCAAGGAAGTACGCCAACGCCCAGGCCACGCGGTATTTCGCCGCCACGTCGTCCTGCGTCCCCGCATAAAATTCGCGGTAGTCCATGTCGAAGATGGCGGGCAACATTTCCGCGAGTTCCGCCGCGTAGTTCTGGACGTACGCGACGTTCGCCGGCGGACGATCGAACACAAGTTCGCCCGTGCGGGCGTCAAAATGCGAATGCGCGAAGAGTTCCGCATGGCCTTCGTTGAACCATGGCGACGCGGCGATCATCGATCCCGCATAGGCGAGGTACTGGTGGAACGCCTCGTGCCACGCCGTCCGAAGCAGTTCGTCCGTCCCGCCTTCGTTCTGGCAGAGGACGAGTTCGCGACGGACGGGACTCCAAATCGCCGCCGTCCACTTCTGCTCCACGCCAACGTAGGCGAGGTAGTCCGTGCGGTTCGCGAACACGCGCACGACGGCCAGCTGGTTCGTCGCCGCGAGAGGCGTCGGCGCCCGCCGCGCATACTCCTGCCGCAGACGCGGCAGCCGATTCGTCAGCGCCGTGACGACCGTGGCGCGGATGCCAGGGTCGAGATTGTCGACCACGGCCACGTCCGCCGCCGTCGTAAACGCCCAGCCGTCGTAGTTTGCGACGGATCGCGCGATGTCGCGGCGCAAGAGATCCGCCTCCGCGAGATCGGGCGGCGGGAGCGTCGGTTCGATGGGGCGCGGCCGGGCGCGGGCCGCCGGCACGGAGATGCGGTCGAGGAAATCCGCGTCGAACCGCGCCCGCACTTCGGCCATGTCGTCGCCGGGCGCCGCCACAAGGACGGCCAGATACCAGTCCGGCGTCTCCTTCCGTTCAGGCGTACGCGGACGAAACGCGAAGACGAGCGTCTGGTCGTTCGTCGTCGTGTAGGCCGTCAGTTCGAGCAAATCGCGCCGCTGCGTACGGCGGGGTTTCACGGCGCGGCCGAGGGGCACGGGGGAGGCGTCGGCGGCGGCGCGGTCGCGGGCGGCGACGTCCTTGGGGTCGAGCGCCAAATGCGCCATGCGTCCGTAGAACGCCGTGCGCGTTGACAACGTGCCCAGCGCGTCGTCCGTCGCGCGCAATCCCAGCCGCGCCAGATGGAGGCGGCGGCCATCGGCGTCCGACCAGCGGGCGCGGAGGGTGAGACAGTACCAGAGGTCGTTGACGTCGAAGCGGTCTTCCAGACGTCGTTCACCGTCCGCCGTCACAAGATAGGATTCGGCGCGGGGCGGATCGAGCGGCTCGGCTACGGCCGCCGCGAACGTCGGCACGGAGAGCCCGAGATCCGGCCGCCATGCCGGTTCCGAAAAACGCAACTCCGCATTACTCGCAAGGGAGATCGCGCACACGACGATGAACGCACTCAAACGCATAGGACATGCTTCCTCCAAGAAGGACGATTTGCCAGCTCATGTAGATCCACGCCAACAGAATCGGCAACAGGGCGAACGACCCGTAGAGGGCGCTCGAACTCGCAATGCCGACCTGCGCCACGGCGCACACGTTCAACCAGACGCCTTGCAACAGCGCCGTCGCCACGCCCGCCTTGAACGCCGAACGGAACGGGACGCGGCGGTTCGGAATGAACCACAACACGAACGCAAACGCCAACGACGAGAAGAAGTACGTGAACACAAACGAAAACAGGCTGGAATCCAGGAGGGCGATCAATGCGTCACCCACCCATTTGGTGTAGACCGTCGCGCCCAACGTCGCGTCAAGCACCCGTTTCGCCGTTTGCAGGATGGGCATGGACATGGCCAGCGTAACGAGCAGAGGAAGGACGATGGCGACGAATACGTAGAGAAAGAACTTCTTCCAAAGCGGGCGCGCACGTGGGATTTCCCAGAGTTCGTTGAGCGACACCTCCACCATGCCGAACGTCGAAACGACCGTCCACACGAGCATGAGCAGACCAACAAGTCCCAGCGTACCGACGTTGAACTGCTCGATTTTGTCGAACAGTTCGTTCGCCAAACCACGCGCCTGCAAGGCGAAGTCTTTCGCGGCGGCACGTTTCTGCTGTTGGATTTCGGGCGCCACCCCCTCGATGAGGAATTTCGGCGTGCTCTCCTGCCCCTTCTCGACCGTCGTGATGAACGAATCGATCGAGGCATTGACGCGGTCGCGCGCGAATTCGCCCACGCCGCACGTCCGGGCGAGCAGCAACAGCAAGCAGAGCACCGGTACGAGCGCCAGCATGGAAAAGTAAGTCAGCCCGGCGGCATGAAGACCGCACCGATGCCCCGCGAAACCACCCAGCGTCTTCAGGAGGAAACGGAGGGCATTGACGCCCAAACGACGGAACACCGGCTGTGCGTCCACATCCTCCGCCCAAACCCCTTCGCCCAGATAATGCCGCACGGCGGCGCCGCGCGTTTTCAGCGTGCGCAAAACCGACTTCTTGTTCTGAACGTGTTTCACGCGAAGGATTATAACACAAGCCGCCCGATTTGTCCCTCTTACCGTGCGGCGCGTTGTTTGCACTTGTCCGAACCCGCCGTTTCTGCTATTCTTTTCCTATTGTATTCATTTGAAAGGACTTGTTGCTATGCAGAAACCTGAACAGACCCCCGAGGAATTCCTTGAGGCCAACGGCTTCGTCGCGCGTACGCTCGACCGGTCGGCGCTCGTCGCCGCGTTCCTGAAGGAAATGGAAGCGGGCCTCGCGGGCGAGCCGTCGTCGCTCAAAATGATCCCCACCTACACGTCCCCCTACGGCGAAATCCAGCGCGACACGCCCGTGACGGTGCTCGACGCCGGCGGCACGAACTTCCGCGCCGGCACGGTGACGTTCCCGTCGGGCGGCGACAAGCCGAAGATCGAGCATCTTGAAAAGGGCGGTATGCCGGGCGCGAAGACGTACGTGCCGCAGGAGGAGTTCTACGCCGTCCTCACCGGCCACATCTCGCGCTGTTTCCAGTTCACGAACGGCAACACGGCCGTCGGCTTCTGCTTCTCCTATCCGGCCGAGGCGTCCGCCAACGGCGACGCGAAGCTCATCAACTGGACGAAGGAAATCAAGGCGCCGGAAATCGTCGGCCAGTGGGTCGGCGCGGAGACCGTCAAGCGCCTCGCCGTCAAGCCCTCGCGCATGACCGTCGTCAACGACACCGTTGCCACGCTCCTCGCGGGCAAGGCCGTCGAATCGAACGTGCGCTACAGCGCCTACCTGGGCTTCATCCTTGGCACGGGCACGAACGTGGCGTACATCGAACGCAACGACCGTATCGGCAAGCTCAAGGACGCGCCGGAAGGCTCCATGGCCATCAACACCGAATCGGGCGGGTTCTCGAAAATCGCGCAGTCGGCGTTCGATGAAGCCATGGACAAGAAGTCCGCCAACTGCGGCGCCCAGCGTTTCGAGAAGATGATCGCCGGCGCCTACCTCGGCGCGATCGGTCTTGAAGTCTTCAAGGCCGCGGCCCGCGCCGGTTTCTTCAGCGAAGACGCACGTCTCGCCATCATGCAGCTTGCCACGCTGGAGAGCTACGATCTCGACAACTTCTGCGCCCTGTACGACAACGGCAAGCCGAATCCGCTCGTCAAGATCTTCACGTCCGAGCAGGATCGCATCACGGCGCGTCGTCTCGCCACGCCCGTCTTCGAGCGTGCGGCGATTCTCACGGCCGTCCACCTCGCCGCGTTCATCATCAAGACCGGCGGCGGTACCGATCCGTACGCGCCCGTCAATGTGTGCATCGACGGTTCGACGTACTACAAGACGCGCGTCGTCTCCTTCCCCGAAATCGTCAAGAAGGAGCTGGAGGCCATGCTCGGCCCGCGCAACATCGCCTACGCGCTCACCGTCTGCCCGGACGACGCGCCGATGGTCGGCGCCGCCGTGGCCGCGCTGCTGCAGTAGCCCGTTCCGCGTTCCGCAGGACAACGAAAAGGCCGCCGCGAATCGTTCGCGGCGGCCTTTTCGTTTGCATTCCAGCCGACGGCGTTTCGAAACACCAACGGCCGGACGCGCGTCAAGCGTCCTTCGGCCAGAAGACGTCCGTGTATTTGGACGGGATGCCGACTTCGTCCTTGTTGAAACACGCGGCGAGGATCTTCCACCCCTGGTCGAGCGCGTCGATGAGATCGACGTTGACGGACAAGTCCATCATTTCCTTCTCGAACATTGCGCCGTATTTAAGCAGCTTCTGATCCCATGCGCTCATGCGGAAACCCATGGACTGCTTTTCGACCGTTTCCTTGTAGGAGGCGTAGAGCTTGATCATCGCGTCCATGATCGTGCGGTGGTCGGACCGCGTCGTGTTGTGGGTGCGATACCAGTCCTTCCCCGCGCCCGCCGGCGCGTCCGCCGTGCCCTTGTTCACCTGCTGTTTAAGACGCGAGAGTGAACCGAACGGCTCGATGCGGCCGTTGCGAAGATAGAACTGCCCTTCGGTGATGTAGCCCGTGTTGTCCGGCACCGGATGCGTGACATCGTCGCCGGGCATCGTCGTGACGGCGAGAATCGTGATCGAGCCCGCGCCGTCGAAGTCCACGGCCTTCTCGTAGCGGGACGCCAGCTGGGAGTAGAGATCGCCGGGATAGCCGCGGTTCGAGGGAATCTGCTCCATTGTGATGGCGATTTCCTTCATCGCATCGGCGAACGATGTCATGTCCGTCAAGAGGCAGAGCACGTCCTTGCCCTGCAAGGCGAACTTTTCCGCCACGGCGAGGGCGACGTCCGGCACGAGCATACATTCCACCGTCGGGTCGGCCGCCGTGTGGACGAACATGACCGTTTTGGACAGGGCGCCGCTTTGGTCGAGCGTGTCGCGGAACTTCAGATACTCGTCGTACTTCAGCCCCATGCCGCCGATGATGATCACGTCCGAGTTCGCCTGCAACGCAATGCGGGCGAGCAGTTCGTTGTAAGGTTCGCCCGCGCGGGCGAAGATCGGCAACTTCTGGGAGACGACGAGCGAGTTGAAGAGATCGATCATCGGGATGTTCGTGCGCACCATGCGGTTCGGCATGATACGTTTCGCCGGGTTCACGGAAGGCTGCCCGATCGGAATCAGGTTCTCCGTAATCGCCGGCCCGCCGTCGCGCGGCTGGCCCGAACCCGTAAACGCGCGACCCAACAGCGCGTCGGAGAACGGCACCTTCATCGTCTCGCCAAGGAAGCGCACGGACGCCGACGTGTCGACGCCGCGCGCGCCTGCGAAAATCTGCAACGTCACATTCGCCCCGTCCAGTTTGATGACCTGGGCGAGCGACGTGCCGGCGCGTGACTGGACTTCGGCGATTTCGTTGTATTTCACGCCGTCGGCGCGAAGCGTGGCGACCGAACCCGAAATGGAATCGATTTTATGGTAGACGGTTGAATTGAACATCTGTTCCTCCTCGCCGGACGCCTACGCCCGAGCCTCGTCGATTTTCCGGTTCAATGTTTCCTGGCGTTCCGTGAACGCCGCACTTCCCATTTTCGCGTCGTTCCAGTCGATGAACGCCTGCTGCAAGTCCATGAAGAACCGGCGCGTCGCCTCCTTCTCCGTCATCTTGTAATCGGAGAAGAGAACTTTCTCGACAACCGCGAACATGGCTTTCTGCCGCTCCACCGGCGTACTGGCGTCGGAATCGGAAAAGGCGTTCTGCTGGAGGTAGACGGCATCCAGGAACTCCGCCTTGAGATAATCCGTGAAGTCCGCCAGCGACGTTCCTTCTTCGCCGACGACCTTCATCATCTGACCGACTTCGCTGCCCTTGCGCAGGAGGGCGCGCGCCCTCTCGACACGCGCGGCCGGCTCGATGACGGACGTGTAGTGGCTCCACGATTCCAACGGGTCGATGGCGGGGTAGCGGCGAGCGTCCGACCGCGCGCGCGAAAGGCCATGGAAGCCGCCCACCACTTTCAGCGTGGCCTGCGTGACGGGCTCGTCGAAATTACCGCCGGCGGGCGACACCGTGCCGCCAATCGTGACGGAACCGACCGACCCGTCCTTCAACTTCACACGCCCCGCGCGTTCATAGAACGCCGCGATGCGCGATTCGAGATAGGCGGGGAACGCCTCTTCGCCGGGAATCTCCTCCAAGCGGCCGGAAAGTTCACGCATCGCCTGCGCCCAGCGCGACGTGGAATCGGCGAGGACGAGCACGTTCAACCCCATCTGCCGGTAATACTCGGCGATTGTCACGGCCGTGTAGACGGACGCTTCGCGCGAGGCAACGGGCATCGAAGACGTGTTGCAGATGATGACCGTACGATCCATCAGCTTGCGGCCCGTGCGCGGGTCGTCCAACACGGGAAACTCCTTCAGCATTTCCACCACTTCGCCCGCGCGTTCGCCACAGGCGGCGGAAATCACGACGTCGATCTTCGCGTACCGCGCCGTCGTCTGCTGCAAAACCGTCTTGCCCGCGCCGAAGGGTCCGGGAATGCAGTACGTGCCGCCGACGGCCACGGGGAAGAACGTGTCGATCGTGCGGACGGTCGTTTCCAGCGTCTCCGTGGGGGCGAGACGTTCGACGAAACACTTGATCGGCACTTTGACAGGCCAGCGCTGCATCATCTGCACCTTGACATCCCGTCCGTTCGCGTCCGTCAGCGTGGCGATATCCTCGACGACCGTATAATCGCCCGCCGGAGCGACGTCCTTGACCGTGTAGACGCCCCGTAGCGCGAATGGTGCCATGATTTTGTGGCCGGGCATGATCTGGCTGTCGAAAATCCCTTCGGGCACCCAGCCGAGCGCTTCGCCGGCCGTCACGCGGTCGCCAGGTTTCGCCGTCGGATGCCACGCCCATTTTTTGTCGCGCGGCAGCCCCGGCAGATACATGCCGCGCTGAAGAAAGTAGCCCGCGTCCTTTGAAATCTTCGCCGCCGCGTCCGCGAGATCCGCCAGCGGGTTTTCAAGGCCGTCGTACACCTGGGTGAGGAGCCCCGGACCGAGTTCAGCGGCGAGCAGTTCGCCTGTGAACTCCACCGCGTCGCCGACCATAAGATCCGCCGTTGCGTCGAAGACCTGCATGTCGCACACGCCCTTGCGGACGCGGACGATTTCCGCCATCAACTTCTGGTTGCCGAGGACGGCGTATCCCACTTCGTTCTGGGCGACCGCGCCGTCGAACGCGACGGTGATCATGTTTCCGTTGACGCCGACGATCTTTCCTGTTGTCGTCATGTCAATCCTCCATGTGAATGTGGTTCTAAAAGTCGTATCGCTAGAACGCCAGACGCGACGCCGCCGAGAGACGGTCGAGCGCGGCATTGCCGGCGGCGGGCGCGATGGCCTGGCGGCGCAGGACAATCCGCAGACGAATCGCATAGGTGAACGCGGCCTCGGCGGACAGCGGCGCCGTTGGTGGCGTCAACTCGCCCGCCGCGTCCCACCGGATGCGGTCGAGCAACGCATCGCGGCGAGCGGGGTCTTTCTCCTGAAACGCCGCCGCCACGCGGCCGGCCCAGTAGAGCGAACAGCCCGCGACGGGGTGATGGTATGCCGAAGCGTCCCGGTCGAGCGCCCGCGCCCGCTCGGTGGCCACCGCGTTGCGCAGCTGACCGTCGAGATCGCGCCACGCCGCCAACACGGCGCTCGGCGGCGCGGGGGCGTCCGCCGGCTCGGCCAACCAGGCGATTGCCGCCACCTGCCGGTCGGACAACTGGTCGCGGCAGATCGACAGAAACCGCGCCCACGTGTACGGCGCGGGGCCGTCGAATGCCAGCGGCTGAAGTGACGCGATGAGGTAGTCGGCAGCCATCACTTCACCAGAGCGGCAAGTTCGGGACGGAGACGACGCGCCAGCGCGGCGGCGAGGGTCGCTTCCGAAAAATCGTGTTCGACGCGACCGCCGTCGAGACGAATTGAAAAACCGGCGCCCGTCGTTTCGTCCACGACGACCTTCACGCCGTGCACGGCGGCGGCGGCCAGCTGGGCCTGCAACGCGCGGGCAAGATCGGGCGCGGCGGCGACTTCGGCGTCGGCCGTGCCGAGCGACTGGATGGCCTGCAACGCGAGAGATGCGACGTGTTGCGGATCGGCCAGCGCGGCTTGCACGTCCTTCGTCAGCAGATCGTCCAGACATTTCGTCAGGGCGTCCTTCACGTCGAGGATCGTATCGCGCGCGGCCTGCTGCACCGTCTTCCGCGCACGTTCGACGAACGCCTGCGCGTCGGCCTCGGCCTGGATGCGGAGCGCGTCGGCCTTGCCGGCGGCCTCCTTGAGAATCGCGTCCGCATCGGCTTTCGCCCGTGCAAGAATCGCGGTGGATTCGGCGTTCGCTTTTTCCACGCCGTCGTGCTGGATTTTCTCCAGAAGTTGCTGCAGTTCTTCGGCCATATTACCTCCAGAAAATGTGCGTCAGATTATAACGGATTCGACGGAAAGGGTCAACACGGTTTGTACGCGATAAGAAAAGTGCGTGGCTCGTTATAATAGTGGACACTCTTTTGAAACCCGTGTCCGGAAGGCGACGCGCACGTCCCCGACAACGTCCAGACCGACACGGTGGCACACTGCGGCGGGGACGGCCTTCGAGAGTGTCCGTTCTATTTGACGAACCGAGTTATCCCGGAAATTCGGGATAAGGGTGGCTACGCATTGAATTGAACGTCGAGATCGGACGGGCTATTCGTCAAGGGCGTTTTTATAGACGACGCGCTTGACCTTCTGGATCGACGTACGGACGAGCGGATCCGGCACGACGGAAATCTTGCGCACACGCTTGTAGTCCGCCAACGCCGCGCACCGCGCGTGAATGCTTTTCTGCGCCAACGCCGCGATTTCGTCCCACGCGAAATCCTTTCCGGGATGCTGTTCCTTGAGCCAGTCGACGTTCGGATGGACGATACACCCGACCTTCTCCCCTGGCACGCCACCCGTCGTGTAGCCGATGACGATACAGTCAGCCACAAACGGATCCGCGCCAATCCAGTTCTCGACTTCCTCCGGATAGATGTTCTTCCCCTCGCGGTTGACGATCAGCGCTTTCTTACGGCCGCGAATCGTGATCAGCCCGTCGTCCGCAATCGACGCCAAATCGCCTGTCTTGAGCCAGCCGCCCGCGTCAAACGCCTCCGCCGTCGCCGCATCGTTGTGCCAGTAGCCTTTCATCGTGATCGGCCCGCGTACCTGCAGTTCGCCGACGCCCTGTTCGTTCGGATCGGCCAACCGCACGTCGATGTTCGAGATCTTCTGCCCAATCGTCCCGATCCGTGCGCACTTCGGGCCGGCGATCGACACCACGGGCGAACACTCCGTCAGCCCGTACCCCTCCAACATGACGATGCCGAGGGACGCAAACCCTTTCAGCACGTGGTGCGGACACGGGGCGCCGCCAACGATAATGAATCGCACACGACCGCCAAGACTCTTCTTCACCGCGTTCAGCACCAAGCCCTTCAATCCGATTTTCATCAGGAACCGAGCCTTGCGCGAACTCTTCAACTTCGCGTCGATGCGGTCGTAGATCTTCTCTGCCAGCAGCGGCACGCTCATGAGCACCGACGGTTCGAGCAGCCGCACGTCCTCGCCGATCGTGTAGAGCGACCGCACAAAACGCATACTCGCGCCGAGCAGAACCGGCACGACGAGATTCGCGCAGAACGAGAATGCATGGAAAAGCGGCAGTACGACGAGGAATGAATCATCCGCCGTAATCTTCTCGCCGAACACGTCCAACGCGCCCGTGGCGTCCGCCACGAAATTCCCCTGCGTCAGCATCGCGCCCTTGGGTTTGCCCGTCGTGCCCGACGTGTAGATGACCGACGCGACGTCCTCGTCGCGGGCGACGTTCGCCGCGTACCAACCCGCCACGCCCGCCGCAAGGGCCGTCCGCCCCTCAACCTGCAACGCGGCGTAGTCGTAGACCGGTACGTTTCCGATAGGCGGATAGTCCGCCTGTCCGCCGTCGACGATCACGACCGCCCGCACGTGCGGCAAGTCGGGGACGATCGCCCGCATCATGGCCAAATGCGCCTTGTCAACTGTCACCACGACGGCTTCCGAATCGCGGAGGATGTAGGCCACCTCCGCGTCATGGAGCTTCGGGTCGAGCGGCACTACGCTCACGCCCGCGCCGCTACAGGCCAGATAGATCTCCACCCAGTCCGGCCCGTTCGGCAGGATCTGGGCGACATTTTCGACGCGCGGTTTCAACCCGAACTTCGTTCCGTACGCCTGAGCCGTCTCGACCACGGACGCGCGGAATTCCGCGTACGTCCGCACCAGCCATTCTTTGGCGCGACAAAAACGAAACGCCTCGGCCGCCGGCGTTTCCTGCGCAAACTTTTCCAAATAGGAGCGGATAGTCATCAACAATTCTCCTTCTTCTGTCGATTAAGATATCAAAACAACCGTCATCCTTCAAGGATACCAACGCAGCGGATCGCGCAACCGCGTCCAGAACGAATCGGTTGCACGCGCCACGAGCACCCGCGCATCCAGCGCCCGGCACGCGGCCGCGAGTTCCACCGGTTCGAGCGCGAGCGCCGCCGTCGACAAACCGTCGGCCAACGCGGCCGATGACGGATGCCACGACCACGTCTGCCGCCACTGCGCCGCCGCATCGCGTCGCCGCACGTCCACCACGTGCTGTCCCTGGATCTCGAACCCACTGCCCGACAACGCGGCGCCCTGCGTCAGATGGACGACCGTATCGATTTTCGTCTGCGCCTTCCACACGCCCCCCACGCCGAGCGGCCAACCCTCGCCCGGTTCGCGCCGGTCGCCCCACGCGAGAAGCGTCGACGTGCCGGCGTCGAGCAGACACGAAGCGATTTCAAACTGTTCGGACTGCAAAATCTTCGCGCAGACATCGAGCGCGAATCCTTTGCCAATGCCGCCGAAGTCGAGTTCCAGCGGCGTGTCGCGCCCCTGCGCGTCCGGCTCCACCGCCACGCGGCGATTCGCCACATCCAGCACGAGCCGCTGCATCCCACCCCGCGCAAAAGCGTCCGCCTTTTCGTCTTCGGACAACGCTGCCCACGTGACACCGCGCGTGCGCAGACGATCCATGATCGGGCCGACGGTGGGATCGAACGCGCCGCCCGTCGCCGCGCAGAGGCGCGTGGCGAGCGTCAGCACATCCATCGTCTCCGCCGCCACCGTCGCCACCTGGCCTGGCTTCAACGCGCGAATGACCGCCACGTCGCTCGAATCGTTGAAGCGGCTCAGCAGAAGTTCCAGCGCGTCGAGACGGTCGAACACGGCCGCCGCCGCCGCCCCGCAGAGCGCCGCATCCTCCTTCAAACCAAAGGACACCGAAAACTCGGTGTCCATGGCTTTGTGGCTGAATGTCTTCACAGCCTAATTGTTTTTACTGTGCGTCCGATGCACTGGGGCGCGTCCGACGGCGGCAACAGCCGCAGAGCGCCGCGCTCAGAACGACGAAACAGACGGACACGCACCGATGACTCCACAACAGAATCTCCTGCCCGTGCGAACCGAAAACGGTCATCATCGGCATGACGGACGTGAACACGACGCCGGCGGCGAAGACCGTCCAGAACGCCCAAAGGACGCCCGTCTTCCACGTCGTCGTCCGTTCCGCCGTACGGAAGCAGAGCATCAAGAGCGCACACGCCGCGAACACACCGCCCGCCACCATGTGAAGCACGAGCGCCCAACTGGCCATCCCGCCGATCCACCAGCCCGCAAGGCCGGAAACCAGTTGGTAGGCAAGGCTGCAGACGAATCCAAGATCGACAAGCCACTTGAACGCGCCCCAGAGGAATTCCGTTGTCGCATCCGACAGCCACTGGCTCGCTTTGACGAGCGCCACGGCCACGGCCGCCGCCGCGAAAAGGCACATCAGACCGAAGACCGTCCAGAGGAAGACCTTGAGCAGCGGGCGCAACGCGAACGTCGAACCGAGCACCGCGTGATAGACAGGGCTTACGCCGAGAAACTCAGACTGTCCGACCGCCGCCACATCGGCGTCGGCCATCGGGCCGGCGGGAACGATCTGCCCGAAGAAGAAATCCGAATTCGCCGTATGGCAGTCCGCGCACTTGACAGGCGCGGCACCCCGCGCCTGACGGGCGGGCCGTACGTCGTGGCCGATCGGCCAGGACACGGGCGCGGCCTCCGCTGAAATCGCCGCCACCAGATTCGTGCCGTCCAGCGTCCAGCGGCGTCCGTGGCCGACGTAGGCGAACGACCGGTCGGCCGCCGCCGTCTTCAACTCCGCCAGCGCGGCGGCGACGACCGCCCGCGAAAACGCATTCGTCGTCGCGAACGCCTTCAGATCCTTCACGGCCTCCGGCGTCAACGGCTGAACCGTGCCATCCGCCGCAATCTCACAGAAGAAACTCGGCCACGCCATCCGCCGCGCCTCGACCTTGCCGGCGGCGTTTTTCACGAACACGGGCTCCACGATATGCGGCGTGTCCGTCGCCCACTGGGCGCGACCGTAGACGCCGATGCGATTGGCGCGAGCCGTGCGAACTTGCGCGCGCACACCGCCCGCCGTCACGCCCGCATGACAGACCGTACAGGACAACTTCTGGAAATGGACGAGCGGGATGCCCGCGTGAACCGGCTTCGGCCCCGCGCCCTTCGCGTCCACATGGCAGGACGCGCACGTCTTCGTGGACACGCGGTGATCCATGCCGTTCTGATGGCAGTCCACACACGCCATGCCACGCTGGAGATGGACATCGCCGACAATCGCGTGACTCGGCATGTCCTTCTGCGACACCGCGTGACAGGCGAGGCAGTTCGCGTTCTGCGGCCGCCCGACGCGGAAGAGGCAACGGTTCTTCTTATCGAACTGCGCCCGGTCATACGTCGTGTTCTCCGGAACGCGGAACAGATGGTCGTCCGGATTCTCCGGTTGGAACGCGGCGTCCCAGGTGGCGTCCATCCGCTCGTTCATGCCCTCCACGAGGCCAATGCCCGCCGCCGCCGTGGCCGCGCCCTGCCAGTTTTCGCGCATCACCTGACGCGCCCATTCGCTGACGTCGTAGCCGCCCTGCTGGTGGCAGGCCAGACAGTTGGCGCCGAGACCGCCCGTCACGAACCAGCGCTGACGGTCGCCCGCCACTTCGTCCATCGCGCGCGGATCGTTACCGATGCCGCCGCCGGGGAAATGGCGGCCGAACGTCTTCGTCCACTGCCAACACGACAGGCCGAGATCGCGCGGCGCGTAGGCGCCGTCCTGCTCGTGCAACGAAACCGGAATCGCCGTGCCCGTCTTCTCGTCGGCGAGAAACCACGGTTCGCCCGCGACGGACGCCGGCGCGTCGTTCGTGTCCAGCCCCGTCCGAAAATGCGAACCGCCCCGCAACGCCGGCACGTCGTGGCACTGGCCGCACGTCTGTTCTTGGGAAATCGGTTTCGGCAGACGCCCGAACGGCGACACCTTGTCGCCTTCCGCATCGAGCGGCGCAAGCCGGTGCATCGGCACCGTGCGCCCGCCGTTCCAGTGGGAATGCCCGTCGGCCCGCAGACCGAGGGCGGCCAACGCCGCCACGGCGGAAATGATCAAGAAGTTCGGCTTCATGACGTGTGTTTCCTTCCTCTTCACTTGCAAAAATTCTAGTCGGCCTTGCCGGCCGCGTTCGCGCCCTGGTCGTCCTGTGTCGCCAACGAAAAGTTCCAGACGTCCGCCGTCCGACAGGCGTCGATCACGCCCATGAGCTTTTCGTAGGGGACGGCCTTGTCGGCGCGGATGACGACGGGCTGTCCTGGATAGACCTTGGCGATGCGCGTCAGGCGGTCCGTGACATCCTTCAACGTCAACTTCTGTCCATTGACCGAGACGTCGCCCGTGCCGTTCAAGTTCAAGATGATTTCACCCGGCATCCGACCGGGGACCGTGGCGGACTTCGCCGTCGGGAGGGCGATGGACACTTCCGTCTCCCACTGCGAAAAAACGCTCGACGTCACGAAGAAGCAGAGCAGCAGGAAGATGACATCCATCACGGACGTCATCTGCAATCCCGGCGCGGAACTTTTGCGATTCCGTTTGAAGTTCATGCGAACACCTGCGCGAGCGCCACCGCCAGCGTTTCAAGATGCGCGATCCGCTTGGCCGTCCGCCGCCGCAGAATCGCATGGAAGAAGAGGCAGGGGATGGCAATCACAAGGCCGAACACCGTCGTGATGATGGCCTGCGACACGCCCTGCGCCAGCACGACCGGCCGCGCGTTCGCCGCCAGATCGTTGGCAATGCCTCCGAATGCCTGGAACATGCCGAGGACGGTGCCCAGCAACCCCACGAGCGGCGCAATCGCCGCCAAATCCGCCAGCCAGTCCACCGACGCCTGCAACCGTTCGGACACGTGGGACCCCGCCGTCTCGATCGCCGGCGCCACATCGACCTGCGACCCCGCCGGCGCGGCGCGAACGGCGTCGAGCGCCGCCAGCACAAGCCCGGAGAACGCGCAGGGCCGCCATTCGCACAGCCGCCGCACCTCGCGCTGATCGCCCGTCTGCAGGCGCGTGAACACGTCGTTGACGAACGTGCGCGGCGCTAGCGCGTTGCGCCGCTGGGCCAGCAGAAGATACAACACCAACGCCAGGGCGAGGACGGACAGTCCCGCCAACACCCACATCAACGGCCCGCCGTACGTCCACGCCTGAGCCAACGTGATTCCTGCTTCGTTCATCCCAACAACTCCTTCATGTGTGATTCAAAATCGTTCTGACGCGCCGCCACCGACGTTTCGAGGTCGCGAATCCGCGTATCGTAGAAATGCCAATCCAATCCTGCCGTCGTCCCGGCATGGGACTTGGCCGCCACCGCCGCGTCCGGATCTTCGGACGACAACGCCTCCAGATTGTCGCGCACCTGGTGGTAGGCTTCGCGCCACGGGACACCCGCCGCCACTTTCCGCAACGCGACGTCCGTCGCGAACACGCCGGGGATGAAACCGCCCCGCAACGCGGCTTCGTCGATCGACATCCCCTTGACGACCTTCTCCAGAATGCGCAACGTCGTGCGCGTAATCGCCAGCCCCTTCATGTAGAGGCCCTTGCAGTCCTGCAAGTCGCGGTTGTAGCCGCCCGGCATCGCATGGAGAAGCGAAAGGGACGCCGTGGCGAACCCCAGCACCTGCGCCGTCTTCGAGCGCACGAGCTCCAGTACGTCCGGATTGTACTTCTGCGGCATGATCGAACTGCCCGTGCAGTAGGCGCGCGGCAGTTTGAAGTAGGCAAACTCCGGCATCGAAAACAGAATCATGTCCTCTGCAAGACGCGACAAGACGGCCATCAACTGGGCGAGTGCGGACAGCAACGCGGCCTCATCCTCGCCCCGCGCCATCGACGCGCCGAAGACGTTGTGGAGCGGCCGCGCGAACCCCAACAAGTCGCTCGTCCGCTGCCGGTCAAGCGGCAGCGGAACGCCGTACCCCGCCGCACTACCCAACGGACAGAGATCGTTCAACTTGTAAGCGGCTTCGAGGTTGAACACCTGGTCGAGCACCATCTCGGCGTGTCCAGACGCCCAGACACCCACGGAACTCGGCATCGCCGGCTGCAGATGCGTCCGCCCCACAAGCGGCACACGGTCGTGCGCCCGGCCAAACGCCACGAGCGCGGCGGCCAGCGCGGCAACTTCCCGTTCCACGCCGAACAGTTGGTCTTTGATGTGAAGGCGCACATCGACGGCCACCTGGTCGTTGCGACTGCGCCCCGTGTGGATCTTCTTGCCCAAATCGCCCAGCACGTCCGTCAGGCGCGTTTCCACGGCCATGTGCACGTCCTGATCCTGCTCACGGATCGTGAACGCCGCATCCGCCACCACGTCCGCCAACGCCTTGCGCACGCGCGCGGCCTCGTCCTTCGTCACGACGGGCGGGTCGACCGGCATTTCCGAGAGCATGGTCACATGAGCCGCCGTGCCCAGACAGTCCCAGCGGACAAGATTCATGTCGAGCACGGGATCGTCCCCGACCGTATAGTCGAGCACGTCCGGGTCGACGTCACCGGTTATCGTTTTTTCTGTTTTCATTCAAGATCTTTTCCATCACGTCTTCCGCCTCGTCCAGCAACGGACGCAGCACGGCGGGTTCGTCCCCGCGCGTCACGCCCAGCAGAAACGCGCGGTAGGCCGAAGCGGCTTCGGCCAGACCGTCGCCGCGGCCGATGGCGCAAAAGGGCATTTCCCGCGCTTTCCGCCACGCCGCCGCGCGTACCGTCTCGTCGGCGGACGCCCATTCAATCGCTTCGCGGAAGGTGCAAGATGTGTGATTTGCACCTATATTTTTATCAAACTCGGGCGGATAAAGCAAGAGACGAGACGTGAAAACCTTTAAATCCCAATCACTCGCATGGCCGGGCGAAAGGACGGCCCGCGTCAACCGCGCCAGCCGTTCGTCCGACACGCGGTCCTGCCGGATTGGAATCGTCTCCCCCGTCAACTCGGCCGCCAGCCACGCGCCGTCCCACGGCGTACCGTTCGCCAGGCGCTCCAGCGCCCGCTTGAACATCTTCTTCTCGCGCATCCAACCCACGAGATAACCCGACAGCGCGGCGGCCGGGCCTTTCGTCACGCGCAAATGCTGGCAGAGGGCGGGAAAGAACGGCAGACGCGCCGAACTCCAGAGTTCCAGCACGAAGCGCGTATCGTCGTGCGCGTCCAACGTATCCGTCCGGGACTCCGTCGCGGCCGCCACGCGCACCGCGCCCTGCACCACCCAGTCGGGCAGCAGACATTCCGTCCCATCGGCGGCGCGATTCCGTTCCAGCCATGTGCGAAACCACGCCTTGGCGACTTCAAAACGCAAATCCTCCAAATCCGAAAAACCGGGCGCGGGCAGCCAGATCCGCGTCTGTCGCGTCCGCGCCATCCACCGCGCAATCACCCGCGTGTCGTTCGTCGTACCGTCCAGCGCGTGAATGACGATCGCCGCCGACCGGCGTTTCGGCATCTCCAGTTTGTACGTTCGCTCCAGCGCATGAATCGTCCGTGTGGCGAACTGGAGAATCGGCAGACGAAACCCCATCGGATCGCCCGGCACGTCCGCCGCCACGACGGACACGACATCGTCGGCCGACGTGGCCACCTTCGGCATTTCGGACGGCCGTCGGCGACGAACCGTCGCGCCTTCCGCCGTTTCGTCCTGCGCCGGCGCAACGACCGCGAGGACAGTCAGCGCAACGGCCAACGCCCCTTTTTTCAGAAAAGCGAATCCCTGGCGCATCGGGTCTTTCACTCCGCCGCAGGGACGGCCGCCCCACGTACGCACCGGCCGGCGAAACGGCCGCGGGACAGACACGCCGCCAGAAGAATCAAGAGCGTACCCGGCACCAGGAAGACGCCAAAACGCTCCGTGGCCCGCAGTTCCTCCTCCTCGGCGAGTTCTTTCGCGGCGACTTCGCGGAGGAAGCGGTTGTAAATGACGCCGAGCGTCGTCTCGGCCATGCCCGCCGTGGCCAGCGGCACGTAGCGTCCGCCCGACACGTCGGCGATTTTCACGAGCGCCCGCTCTTCGAGTTTCGTGCCGACCGCCTTGTTCTCAAACGTCTGGACACCCGTGCCCGACGCATTCGGAATCGTGCTTTCCACTTTGGGGTTGCCGATGCCGACGGTGAAAATCGGAACGCCGCGCTTCTTCGCGAGCTGCGCCGCTTCGACGGCGCCGCCGCGCAGGTCGCCGCCGTCGGAAATGAGAATCACGGCATTATGGTCGTCCGCCGCCGGATCCAGCGCGTCCAACGACGCGCGGATGGCGCTGCCGAGATCCGTCTCGCCCACCGGCGCGGATTCCGGCGCCAGCCCTTCCAGCGCACTGCGCAGAAAGGCATGGTCGGTCGTCAGCGGACACAGCCGCACGCCCGTCCGCCGGAAGGCCACGAGCGCACAGCGGTCGCCATTCAGCGAATCAATCAGATCCGCGACGTCGGCCTTCGCCCGCTCAAGTCGATTGGGCTGGACGTCGGCCGCAAGCATGGAGCGCGAAACGTCGAGCGCAATGACGACGTTTCGCGCGCGCGATTTCATCTTCTCCGTGGAGTGGCCCCACTGGGGACGGGCGGCGGCGAACGTGACGAATAGCAGACCTGTCAGCAACAGCACCGCCTGGAGGTTGAAGAGGCGCGGGTGGCGCGGCATCAGCCGCGCCTGAAGTCCCGGCGCCACAAGCGCGTTCATCCGCCGTTCCGCACGTGCGCGAAGCCCGATCCAGAAGGCGCCTGCGATGGGCACAAGCGCCACGAGGATCAACATCCAGGGATAGACGAATTTCATGCTATTTCACGATCGTGTACGTACCGGCCACGTATTCCTTCGCGGCCTCGCCCGGCACCTTGACGGTGGCCGTGGTGTTCGCCGGAATCGTGAACGTCCACGTCCACTTTCCGTCCTTCGCGTAGTTCCACGCGCTCTTGATCGGACCGTAGGGCGACTTGAACGTGGCGTTCACCTTGCCCATGCGCTTGTCGGGCATCGGTGCAAGCACGATGTGCTTGAAGCCGGGGTTGGCAATGTCCTCCTGGATGCCGGCCATCGTACCGTACATCCACGCCAACACCGCGCCGTAGGCGTAGTGGTTGAAAGAGTTCATGCCCACCGGGCCGAAGCCCGTCGCCTTGACGTAGGAGTTCCAGCGTTCCCAGATGGTCGTCGCGCCCTGGTCGACGGAATAGAGCCACGAGGGGTTCTTGTGCTGGAGCAGCAGCGTGTAGGCCATGTCCGGCGCCCCGACGTCGTAGGTCAGCGTGTCCATCAGAATGGACGTGCCGAGGAAACCCGTCTGGAGGCAGTCGCCGTGATCCTTGAAGTTCTGGAGGAGGGCCTTCTTCGTCTGCTCGACCGCCTTCGCATCCGCGAGGAGGCCCAGTTTGAGCGCGAAGAGCGCGGGCGTCTGCATATCGCGGAAGACCGGGAGGAGCAGACCGTCCTGGGCCACGAACTCCTTGCGGAGGTAGGCGAGCGCGTCGGCGGACATCTTTTCGTACTTCGCCACGCCGTCGGCCTTGCCGAGGGCTTTCGCCATCGTCGTCATCATGCGGGCGTCCCAGAGCCAATAGCAGCCACCGAGGTAGTTCCAGTAGGTGAGCGCGTCGGCTTTCGGACGGCGCCCCTTGCCGTTCGGATTCGGCTCGAACGCACCGCCGCTGCACGATTCGAGTTTCTCGTAGCTGAGCCAGTCGGCCCACTGGTAGTTGCCGTTTTCAGGCCCACTGCGGTACTTCGACTTGTTGAGGTAGGAGACGAACCCGTCCATCGCGTCCCAGTTCTCTTCGAGGATGCGACGGTCGCCGGACTGTTTCCAGATCGTGTAGGGGACGATCACGCCCGCGTCGGCCCAACCCAAGCGGTGGCCTTCGTTGCCGTACTGCGCGTTCGGCGCCACGCCGGGGAACGTGCCGTACTTGTCGCGGCTGTCGCGCATATCGCGCATCCACTTGATGAAGAACGCATAGACGTTGGCGTTGTAGGTGGCGGCCTCCACGAAGACCTGCGTGTCCGCCGTCCAGCCCAGGCGCTCGTTGCGCTGCGGGCAGTCCGTCGACACGGAAAGGTAGTTCGAGTACTGACCCCACTTGACATTCGAGATGAGCTGGTTGACGTCCTTGACGCCCGTCTTCAGCGAACCGACCTCGTTCTGCGGGAGGATCGACGTCACGGGAATGGACGCGATCTTCTTGATGACCACCTTGCCCGTCGCCGTGGCCGAGATGTAGCGGTAGCCGAAGAACGTGAACGTGGGCTTGTACGTCTCGTCGCCCGTACCGGCGAACGTGTAGTTCAGCAACGCCCGCGCCGCGCGGAGGTTCTGGCGGTAGACCGCCCCTTCGGGGCCGTCATTGCCGCGCTTGCGGGCGCCTTTCGCGTCGTTCAGCATTTCGGCCGGCTTGACCGTGAAGCCCGTGCCGGCGGCGGCGGCGAACGTGAAGCACGGCACAGCGGCCGCGTTCTGCGCGAAGTCGACCACGAGCGTTTCGCCCTTGTCGAGGACAATCTCGTCACCCGCCTTGTAGGTGCGGACTTTCCGGACTGTGCCGAAGTTGTCCTTGTCGGCGCCGTCGATCCCGTTCCACACGTAGATTTCCTTCGGCGCGAGCGCGAGGTCGCACCGCAGACGGATCTGCGCACCGTTGCACGGCAGCAGTTCGCCCTTGTACTCCGTATTGACCTCGGAGGCCTTGAACGGCGCGGCGACCTTGCCCGTCTTCATCCAGCACGTCTTCACGCGCGCATCGTAGTCCTCGCCGTCGAAGATGGCGGCGCGAACGACGGGGCCCGTCGTGGCGGACATCCAAGACGTGTCCGTACCGACGCGCTTCTCCGTGCCGTCCGCATAGCGGAGGATCAGCTGGGCGCGGAACGCGGATTTCTGGCCGATGAAGTTCACGATTTTGTCACGCCACCAGCCGGCGGAGACCTGGGCCGCGAACACATTGGCGTCCGCCGCGCCCGTCTTCATCAGATGGGTGACATCGTACGTGAAGGAATACTTCGTCTTCAGGTTGTGCGTGAAACCGGGCTTGAGGAAATCGCCCACGAGCTTGCCCTGCGCGGCCTTGCAGCCCTTGCGCGTGACAGGTTCGCCGTTCACGTAGGCCTCGAACGCGCCAAGGCCCGCCACCGTCCAGTACGCTTCCTTCACTGCGCCGCCATTGGCAACCGTCTTGACGAAACAGGCCGTGCCGTCCTCGGCCTCCTGCTTGCCACCCGCCTTGGCGTTGTCACGGACGATCGCGTCCGCCGCGGAAATCCACACAGAACCTTTCCAGTCGTCCTTCTTGAAGAGGCCCGTCTCGAAAAAGCCCTTTGCGGGCTTGAGCCAGACGCCCTTCTCGTCCTTGACGGAGACCGTCCACGTGTACTTCGTCGCGCTCTTCAGTTCGGGGCCGGCGTAACGCACGTCGACGGACTTGCCGCAGGCGACTTCGCCGGAATCCCAGACTTCCTTCGCGCCACGTACGCCTTCCAGTACTTTCAGGCGATAAGCGGTCTGCGCCGCGCCTTCGCGCGTCGAACACATCCGCCAACTAAATGACGGCCGGGCGCCGACATTCGCCGTCGCCACCATCTGGTCGGTCATCAAACCGACGGTCTTCGCTCCCGCCTTCGCGTCCTTGCTCGCACAGGCCTCGCCTGACGTGCAACCGACGACGAAAGCCCCCAAGGCCAGCGCCAAGGCCGGCATCAGCATTTTATTCATCGTGTTGACACTCCTTTTTCAAGACAACATATCCATTCTATCATATTTCGCTGATCGTGTACGATTTCTAAGGAGGAAGACTGCGTGTGGGAAGGCGACGGGATGGTCGACTACTGGATCACCAGCAGGAGCCCGGGCGGAGCGTACCGTACCTCCACGAGGCCGCTCGCGGGATCGTAGACGAATTTGAACATGTTCGGCTTGGCAAACGCGCACTCGACTTTCCAGTCGGTGAAATCCACGGTGGCGGGTTTGTCCTGAAGGCGGCAGATCCCTTGCCGGAATCGCATCCCCGGTGATATCGGACACGTCAATCGTAATCGGCTGCCCTTGTTTTCTGCCGAACGTCAGCGAACGGTTGTCAAACGTCATCGGACGTGTCCCGTCAATCGCAAGGTCGCCTGAAAAAATCAGCGATTGGGCATCATTATCCTGCTTCCCCGCTTTCAACGTCGCATCAAAGAGGCTCAACTTTGGAAAATTGACCACTACCATGCAATAGCGATGGTGTGATGTGAATAAAAAAGTCGTTGCCTTCAGGTCACTTTCCCGTGTACCATACACGGTGCAATGAAAGAAAAACTTAAGGCAACGACGAAGAGAATGATACCAGTTCTGGCGCAGATAGTCCAACGCTACTTGCCAGGATACAAAATCGAGGAACTCGCGGCCGAAGAGAAAATCAAGGCCAGGGAGTTTTCCTACTCCGCGCAGGTGTACTTGTTGATGCCCGGCCAGCTTGCGCACGTCTTCTCCTTGAATGAACTCGTCGACCTCTCGACGATATTCTCCGGGGAGCTCCGCCGCATACGCGGCGTCGAGGCCGTGAAGCCCACGACGTTCTCCCACGCCAACAGGACGCGCAACCCCGGCGTGATGCAGAAGTTC
>CAZTHR010000010.1:0-20120 GCA_964613265.1 uncultured Lentisphaeraceae bacterium
CCTTGCAATCAGTGGGTTGATGGTGTAGACTGTCACGAAATGCAAATGAAAGACAACAGTCGGAATCCGATTTCCATTGGCCTCGTTTCGCTGGGCTGTTCGAAGAATGCCGTCGACCTGCAGGTGATGGCTGGGCATCTCCGCAAGGCGGGCTGTGTGTTGGCGCCCACGTCGGACGCGGCGGACGTTATGATCGTCAATACGTGCGCGTTCATTGAAGCGGCGCGTGAAGAGGCGGCGGCGGAGATTCTTCGCGCCTGTGAATTGAAACGGGCGGGGCGGTGTCGCGCCGTCGTCGTGTCGGGCTGTTTCGCCCAGCGCTACGGCGACAGGTTTGCCGACGTCTTTCCCGACGTCGATGCGGTCATGGGCATCGACGCGCTCGATCGAATCTGCGACGTCGTGAAGGGGTTGTTCGCGCATGACGTTGCGTCCGCGCCGCACCTCGTCTTGCCGCCGGGGATGCCGCAGCGGGTCTTCGATCCGCCGGAACCCGCACTCCGTTTCACGGGCGTGGCGTTCGCCTACTTGAAAATCGCGGAAGGCTGTGCCCACCGCTGCGCCTACTGCGCGATTCCCGGTATTCGCGGAAACTACCGGTCGCGTCCGCTCAAAGCCATCGTGGCCGAGGCGAAGAAGCTGCTCGCGACGGGCGTAAAAGAACTCAACGTCATTGCGCAGGATCCGCTCCTCTACGGTGTCGACTTCCACGACAAAAAGAAGACGGGGATTGTCGACCTGCTGCGGGCGCTCGACAGACTGCCGGGCGATTTCTGGATTCGTGTGCTTTACGCCTATCCGAGCGAAATCACGGACGAGTTTCTGGACTGGCTGGCCACGTCTCCCCATGCCGTGCGTTATGTGGACGTGCCACTTCAGCACACCGATCCGCGCATTCTGAAGGCCATGGCGCGGGGCGGCGCCGTACAGGCGACCCTGAACGCGGCCGACCGCATTCGCGCCGCTGTGCCGGGCGTGACGTTGCGGACGACCGTGATGACGGGCTTTCCGGGTGAGACGCCGGCGGCGTTTGCGCGGATGCTGGCGGATGTTGAGGCGATGTCGTTCGACCATCTGGGCGCGTTCGCGTTTTCGCCCGAAGAGGGGACTCCGGCCGCCGACATGGCGAAGCGGCCTTCGGCGAAGACGGCGGAAAAGCGTCGCGCCGAGGTGATGGAAGTCCAGCGGAAAATCTGGCGGAAGAAGGCGCGGGCGCTCGTCGGGCGGACGTTCCGCGCACTGGTTGTCGCGCCGGGCGTGGCGCGTCTGGAAAGTCAGGCGCCCGATGTCGACGGCGTGACGTATCTGACGTCGGACGCGGAAGTCGGCACGTTCATCGACGTCCGAATCGTCCGCACCAAAGGCTATGATCTTGTTGCGACATTCTAGAATCGTATGTGCGTTGTTGCGCAGAGAAGCGGATTTTGATAGAATATCGCCCGCGTTTTTTCCTACAAGAGAAGGGCAGTTATGGATAAGAAGACGGTTGAAGAGATTGAGTCGGAAATTGGCGGCAAGCTGAAAGACCAGCCGTGTCCTGTGGACGAGATTCTGGAATTGATCGCCGGCCTCCCGTCCGGCAAGGGCGAGTTGCAGGCGGTGGCGTTGTTGACGGCCCTCGGCGAAGCGGGCGATTTCCCCGGCGCTCTGAAAACCGTCCGGCAGTGCAAGAACCTGCTGGCCCCTCATCTGAAGGGCGCGAGCATCCGCGATGCGCTGAAGCGTACGACGAAAGACCGTTTGATCATCTCCTTCATCGATTCCGTGGGCTTCGACGTCCGCCCGAACCTCGTCGAGCCGCTGGGGCGTCTGGAGCGTTTGGTTTCCTTCCATCCCGGCGCGTTTGTGTTGAGCCGGGCCTGGGGGTTGGGCAAGGTCGCGCGGATCGATGCGTTCTATCGTCGCATCGTGGTGGACTTCCACGGCCGTCGCGGCCACCAGTTGACGTACGACGCCGCGTGTGAGACGTTGGAGCTGGCGCCGGAGAAGCACGTTCTCGTCACGTTGGAGGCCGACCCTGCGTTTATCGCCCAGCAGATCCGCGAACAGCCCGGCGCGTTCGTCCTGTCGATGCTCAAGAGTTTCGGCAACATGCCTGTCACTCGTCTGGAAGAGCTCATCAACCAGCACGGCTTTGCCAAGTACCTGCCGGACGCCGGCAAGAACAAGGGCGACAAGGCCGCCAAGTGGAAAGCGTTCTGGGAGAAGGCGCGCGCCGAACTGCGGGCGAACAAGCTTGTCGAGATTCCCACGCGCCGGGCAGAGGCGATTGTCCTGAAAGCCTCCGTCGAGGATTATGGCGACACGTGGTTCACGGCGTTCGCGCAGGAAACGGATCCGAAGACGATTCTCGCATCGGTCAACGACCTTCGTTCGGTGAAGTCCCGTTTCGAGGGACTGAACGACGAGCAGAAGGAAAAGGTTGCCGACCGTCTTCGTTTCGCGCTCAAGGGTGCGCGTGGCATCGATCCCTCGCTTTATTCTCGTCTGGCGTTTTGCCTGGATGATTTGGGTTTGGACGCCGAAACGGTGACCCGCGCCCGCAACTACCTGTGGACGAACGAGCGTTATTTGGATGCGGCGCGTGTCCTGCCGGCGCGTGACATGGGGCAGTACGTCGTCTTCCTCACGGCCGCACCGACGGAGGAGGCGCGTGAGGCGTTGCGCCTGAAACTCTACGCCGTGTTGCCGCAGATGTGTTTCCCGTTCTTGAGCGCCACGCTTGACGTCTTCAAGAAAGATCCGGCGTGTGAACAGGCCGCCGCCGCGTTGTTGAAGACGCCGCACGCCCCCGCGACGCTCGTGACGTACATTCTCGGCCGCTATTCCGATTTCCAGGATTGGCAGGCGCTGCCGCCGCTCGTGGTGGTGCTGACCCACGCGATTGCGTTGGGCGAAGGCAAGCAGACGGGTGAAACGCTTCGGATGCAGAACGTCATCCGTCGCCTTTTCGCCGACCAGAAGTGGTTGGAGGGCATTTTCGCCCAGTTGAAGCCGGTTGATCAGGCGCTCTTCTTCGAGCGGTTCCAAGCGTCGATTTCGTGGGATCCGTCTACGCACCACATGATCGTCGTGCGCATGACGAAGATCGTGCCGGAACTGGCCGAGCGCCAGATCAAGGTGGCCGCGCCCCAGAAGATCGAGCGCATCACGTCGCTTCGCTCCTACGCGGAACGTCAGGCGGCCTATGAAAAGCTCGTCAATGTGGACATTCCGGAGAACACGAAGCGCATTGAGTTCGCACGGAGTTATGGCGACTTGAGCGAAAACGCCGAATACCAGTACGCCAAGGACGAACAGCGCGCGTTGTTGCAGAAGCAGACGCTCATGCAGGACGACCTCAACAACGTCAAGGCGACGGACTTCACGGGTATCGTCTCCGAGACGGTCTGCCCCGGCACGATGGTGACGATCGTCACGGCGACGGGCGACGAAAAGGTGTTCACCGTGCTGGGCGAGTGGGACAACGATTTGGAGAAGGGCGTGATTTCGAACAAGACGAAACTCGCGCAGAACCTGCTGGGCAAGAAGGCCGGCGAGACGTTCGACCTGCCGGATGCCGAAGGCAACGTGTCTGTGGCCACGATCAAGTCCGTCGATGCGTTGTCCGACGAGATGTTGGCTTGGTGCAAGGCGCCGGTGGCCGTCTGAGCATCTGGCATCTCTGCAAGAGGAGTTTGTAATGAGTGAGAGTGCAAAGAAGAATGTGAAGAAAGACGGGGCGTCGGCCAAGCCCGCGCCCGTCCGCAAGGCGATGACGGTTGTCACCAAGCGCCCGGCGCCGAAACTGGCAACCAAGAAGCCGGAGGAGTCCGTCGCGTTCGAGAACCAGAGCAAGGACATGGCGTTCTCCTTCGCCGAGCAGATGAAACGTCGGCAGCGCGAGCAGGACGAGCAGCGCCATTCGTCCGAGCCGTCCATCAAGTTGAGCCGGCGGCCGACGACACGCGCGAAAGGGTCTGATTCCCTTCAGTTTTCGGATGCCGATTTGGCGGAGTTCCGCAAACGGTTGATTCTTCTCCGTCAGGAGGCGATGGGGCAGTCGGTCACGCTGAAGGCCAATGCGCTCGAACAGTCGGACGAGCGGGGGAGCGAGGACGAGGACGGCAGCGATTCGTTCATGCGTTTGCAGAATCTCAGTCAGGTTGATTCGCGGAACAAAGTCATCCAGAAAATTGACGAAGCGCTGCACCACATCGACGATGGTACGTACGGTATCTGCGAAGTGTGCGGCCAGTTGATCCGCAAGCCGCGTCTGCTGAATCTGCCGTTCGTCCACACGTGCATGGAATGCCAGAACCAGATGGAAGGCCATCGGTAGACGGTCATGCTGAAACGCGCCCTGCAGATGTCCGCCGCCGTTGCGGCCCTGTTCTGTCTAGATCAGGGCGTAAAGGCGGCGGCCGTTTGTTGTCTGCGGGACGTGCCGCCGATTGAGGTCATCTCCAACCTCTTCAATTTGGCCTACGTGGAGAATCGCGGATGCGCGTGGGGGATGTTCCAGGGGCATGTCTGGCCGTTGGCGCTCTTCGCGCTTGTGGCGATGGGCGTCCTCATCTGGAAGCGCACGAGCGTCTTCCCGGCGGGACGCTGGGGCGTGGCGGCGGAGCTGATGCTCTACGCGGGCATCCTCGGCAATCTGGCCGACCGGATTTTTCGGGGTTGTGTTGTGGATATGTTCGATTTCCACTGGGGGGTCCACCACTTTCCCGTCTTCAACGTCGCCGATTCATTCATCACCGTGGCGGCGGCGATTCTGATTGGCGCGGGGTTCTTCGCGGGGAAGAAAAAGTCGGAACGATGAATCGTTTTCCGACGTCCGTAAAATGTGATAGAATGCACTCGTTTTTCTGAAAGGAGCAAAACGGAAATGGCCTGGTTTGAAAAAGCCGAAACGCCGGCGAAGATTCCGCCGACCAAGGCGCTGTGGCAGGTATGCCCGCGCTGCAAGAGCTACATCGCGAAGTCCGAATGGACGGCGAACAACTGCATTTGTCCCGTGTGTACCTACCACGGACGGCTGGGGGCGCGGGCGCGGATCGCCCAGTTGGTCGACGAGGGTACGTTTGCCGAAGTCTTCCGCGCCGTCAGTTATTCCGACCATCTTGATTTCCATGATGCCACGGGCGCCTACAAGACGAAGATCGACGCCGTGATCGCCAAGAGCGGCGAGACGGAATCGATTGTCATGGGTACGGGCGAAATGGGGCAAATTCCCGTCATGCTGGGCGTGATGGATTTTGGGTTCATGGGCGGGTCGTTGGGCACGGGCACGGGCGAGCGCATTGCCCGCGCCTGTGAACAGGCGATTGCCGAAAAACGTCCGCTCGTCATTTGTTCCGCCTCCGGCGGCGCCCGTATGCACGAGGGGATTCTCTCGCTCATGCAGATGGCCAAGACGTCCGCCGCGATCGGTCGTCTGAAAGCCGCAGGTCTGCCCTACATCAGCGTCCTCACGGATCCGACAACGGGCGGCGTCTCCGCCTCGTTCGCCATGCTGGGCGATCTCAACATCACGGAGCCCAAGGCGCTGATCGGTTTTGCCGGTCGCCGCGTGATCGAGAACACGATCCACCAGAAACTTCCGCCGGACTTCCAGACCGCCGAGTATCTGCTGGCGCACGGGTTCATCGACAAAATCGTCGAACGCAAGGATCTCAAGGCGTTCATCGTCAAGGTCCTCCACTACTTTGGTTTCTAAGGGAACGTCGATCATGGCAACGAAAAAGACGACAGTGAAAACGGCGATGGATCATGTGAAGCTGGCGCGCGATCCTCGGCGTCCGCATTTTCTCGATTTCATCAAGTACATCGCCTCCGACTTCGAAGAACTCCATGGCGACCGTCTCGTGAACGACGACCGTGGGCTGATCTGCGGTCTGGCGACGATCGATAAGGCGAAGTGCCTCGTGATGGGCCACCACAAGGGTGCGACGATCGAGGAGAACATGGAGGCCAACTTCGGCATGGCGAATCCCGACGGTTATCGCAAGGCGATGCGCCTGGCGACGCTGGCCGAGAAGTTCCATCTGCCGGTGGTCACGTTCGTGGACACGCCGGGCGCCTATCCGGGTGACACGGCGGAAGCGCGTGGCCAGGCCGAGGCGATTGCAAAATCGCTTGAATTCTTTTCCGGATTGAAGACGCCCATCGTCGTCGTGGTGACGGGCGAGGGCGGCTCTGGCGGCGCGTTGGCGATCGCCGTGGGCGACCGCATCCTCATGATGGAGAACGCCGTCTATTCGGTCATCTCGCCCGAAGGATGCGCCGGTATTCTCTGGCGCGACGGCGCGAAGGCTCCCGAAGCGGCGGCCGCGTTGAAAATCACCGCGCCCGACCTCAAGAAACTCGGCGCGATTGACGACATCGTCAAGGAACCGGCCGGCGGGGCGCAGGAGGACCCGAAGGCGGCGGCGGCGGCCGTGAAGAAGGCCGTGTTGGCCGCGTTGAAGGAACTCGCGACGATTCCCGTGGATGAACTCGTCGATCAGCGGTATGCCAAGTTCCGCGCCATGGGCAACTTCTACAAATGAGCCGTCGCACGGCGACACGAACGGGAAAGGATGATTGGATCATGTTGAATCGACGCGCATGGATGAAGATGATGGCCGCCGCCGCCGGAGCGTGGGCGGCGGGGTGCACGACGTGTGGCAAAGGCCGGAAGGGCATCCGTCTGGCCTGCCAGATGTGGAGTGTGGACGATCTGTGGCGGAAGGATCCCGATGGCGCATTGGCCCAGATGAAGGCGATGGGCTACGAGGGTATCCAGTCAATGGCGTTTTGGAAATGGGATCGCAAGAAACTCCATGCGCTGCTCGACCGCCACGGACTCGTGCTCGTGGACATGCCGATCTATCTGTCGCACGTGTCGCCGGCGAATCTCAACGCGACCTTGGAGTTCTGCCAGGAATTTGGCGTCGACTTTCTGTTCGTCCCCCATCACGGGGCGAAGACGAAGGCCGAATGGGCGAAACTTGGCGACGGCATGGCCGAGGCCGCGACGCGCCTGGCGCCGCATGGCATCAAGATGGGATTCCACAACCATCAGGTCGAGTTCACGAGCAAGTTCGACGGCGTGTCGCCGATGGACATGTTCTTCGCGCACAAGGAGCTTGCGTTCGAGCTGGACGTGGGACACGCCACGTTGGCGGGTGAGAACGTCAAGGAACTTCTGACGAAGAAGATCCGGGGGCGCATCCCTTCGATCCACGCCAAACCGGGCGGCGGCAATTTCTGCGGCAGTGACAAGGACAAGAACGATTGGCCGATGATTCTCCGCGCCTGTGAGGAAATGGGCACGAAGTGGGCCGTCGTGGAGTGCGAAACGCGCCGCAACACGTTCGCGGACATCGACGCGAGCATGAAGTATTTGACGGGCGTTCTGGCCGACATTCGGGCGTAGGGAGGCGTCTGGATGCGGAGGGTCGCCGTCTGGTTGTGGCTCGTGGCGGGAACGTTGTCCGTTCCCGCCAACGAAATGGTCGACTGGATCGACCCGATGATTGGTGCCGTGACGTACCCGCCGGCGGAATTGGCGGGGCGAAACAAGGGGAACGGCGCGATTCACGGCTGCGGCAAAACGTTCCCCGGCGCGGCCACGCCGTTCGGACAAGTCCAGCTTTCGCCCGATACGATCACGGGCGGTGACAACGGGTCGGGTTATTCGTACCCGATGCGGACAATCGAGGGCTTCAGCTTCCTCCACATGAGCGGCGTCGGCGCGTACGGCGAGTTCGGCAACTTCCAGGTCATGCCGACGACAGGGCCGCGCGTGCTCGACCGCGAACGGGCGTGTTCACCGTTCGACCACGCCCGCGAAACGGCGAAGGCCGGGTTCTATCGCGTCTTCCTCGACCGCTACGGTGTGGATGTCGAACTGACTGCCGCGCGGACGGCGGGGATGTTGCGCTTCACCTATCCGTCGACGGCGGACGCCCGTGTGCAAATCGACCTGGGACGGCGGATTGGCCAAATGGGGCGTTGGCTGGCGCATTCCGAGCAGCGCGTTGCCGTTGTCGATGATCGGACCATTGAAGGGTACATGACGTGTTCGGAGAAGGACGGCGGCTGGATTCATCTCGTCGGAAAGGTCAACTACACGGTCTACTTCCACGCCGAGTTTTCCGAACCGTTCCGGGCGACAGGCGTTTGCGACAAGGGTGAGCGGCGTCCGTCGGCGGCCGCCCACACGGGAACGAATCTCCTTTTCTTCGCGGAGTTCGGAAAACTGACGAAGCCGCTGGTGATGTCCGCCGGCATCTCGTTCGAGTCGGTTGCGGACGCGCGGGCGAACCACGTGCGCGACGTGCGCGGGCGGACGTTCGAGGCCGTGCGGGACGCGGCGCGGGCATCTTGGGCGACGGCGCTGTCGGGCATTTCCGTCAAGGGCGGCACGGCGAAGGAGCGGACGATTTTCGCGTCGGCGCTCTACCACGCCTTTCTTGACCCGCGCGAAGTCGGGCGCGGCGACGGATTCGTCCGGCGGACGGTCTTCTCGGGTTGGGATGTCTTTCGCAGTGAAATGCCGCTGCTGACGCTCCTGCGGCCGGACGTGGTGTCGGACACGATCAACTCGATGATGGAGACGGTGACGTCGGGCAAGCGGACGACTTTGCCGCGTTGGGACATTTTCGGCTGTGCGTCGGGTTGCATGATTGGCCAGCCCATCGTCTCCGTGATGGCGGATGCCTACGAGAAGGGCATTCGCACGTTTGACGCGGTGCGCGCGCTTGATCTCGCCTGCCGTTCGCTGGAGGCCGAATCGAACCGCCGCGATCTTGGGTTCACGCCCGGCAGTCTGTCGAGCACACTGGAGTACGCCTACAACGACTGGTGTTGTGCGCGTCTCGCTGAAATGACGGGGCGAAAGGACGTGGCGGCGCGTTACGACGCCTATGCGCAGTTCTACACGAACTGTTGGTCGCGTGAGGCGGGATGGATGCGGGCGCGGACGGCCGATGGCGGCTGGCTGCCGTGGAAAGGGCGTGAAACGCACGGGCAGGGGTGCGTTGAGGCGAACCCCTGGCAGCAGGGGTGGTTCGTGCCACACGATCCCGACGGCCTCATTCGTCTCATGGGCGGCAAGGCTCGCTTTACGGCGGAACTGGAGGCGTTCTTCAACGCGACGCCAGACGATTTCGGTTGGTGCGATTCCTACAACCATCCGAACGAGCCGTGCCACACGCTGCCGTTTCTCTTCGCGTTCTCGGAGAAGCCGGAGCTCGTTTCGGCGTGGACGCGGCGGATTTGCGCACGTGCCTACGACGTGGGACCGTACGGCCTGTGCGGTAACGACGATGTGGGGCAGATGAGCGCCTGGTACGTGCTGGCGGCGATCGGCCTCCATCCGCTCTGCCCCGGCGACGGGAAATGGTATCTCTGCGCCCCGCTGTTCAAGGAGACGGTCATTCGCCTCGACCCCGCGTACTATGCGGGTGGCACGTTCACGATCCGTGCGCCCGCCGCCGACGCGGCACACGGACGCATTCGCGCCGTGCGCCTCAACGGGACCCCGCTTGACCGTCCGTACGTCACCACGGCGGAAGTCGCCGCCGGGGGCGTCCTCGAATTCGATTTGTAGTTCGTTGGATTTTGGTATAATGCAAGCACACGAAGCAAAGAATGAACGAGATGGGTTTTGAAAGGTTTGCGTGATGATGACAAAATCGCTGGAAGACTACATCGAAGAAATCTACGTGTTGATCGACACGAAGGGCGCTGCGCGTGTCCGCGACGTGGCGCAGTCCCTGCACGTCAAGATGCCGAGCGTGGTGAAGGCAATTTCCGAATTGAAGAAAATGGAACTCGTCACCCAAGAGCCGTATGGTGATATTGGTCTGACGACGAAAGGTCGGCGCGTGGCGAGTAGCGTGTTGGCGCGGCACAAGACGTTGCGGGCTTTTCTCGTCAAACTCGGCGTCTCGGACGAGGTTGCCAACCGCGACGCTTGTTTGATGGAGCACATTCTGAGCGCCCAGACAATGGATCGCATTAAAGATTTTCTGAAGAAGTGAGGATTGACCCATGAGCGACTCGATGAAGATGACGAAATTCCGGTGGGTGATTTGCGCGATGCTCTTCGCCGCCACGACGGTGAACTACCTTGACCGGCAGGTGCTTTCGCTGACCTTTCCGGAGTACATCAAGCCTGAATTCCACTGGACGGACGCGGACTATGGTCTGATTACGGGGTTCTTCTCGATTTTCTACGCGGTGGCGTGTCTGTTCGCGGGGAAGTTCGTGGACTGGATGGGGACGAAGAAGGGCTACCTCTGGGCGATTTTCATCTGGAGCGCGGGTGCCTGTCTCCATGCGGCGTGTGGTATCGCCACGTGTTGGTTCGTGAAGGACATTGATTCCGTGGCCGCGCTCCGCGCCGTCCAGACCGGCAGTACGGCGGCCACGGCCATTGCGGCCGTCTCCGTCTGGCTCTTCCTCTCCTGCCGCGCCATCCTTGCGCTCGGCGAAGCGGGCAACTTCCCCGCCGCCATCAAGGTGACGGCCGAGTACTTCCCGAAGAAAGACCGTGCGTTCGCGACGTCCATTTTCAATTCGGGTGCGTCCGTGGGCGCCCTCGCCGCGCCGTTGATGATTCCGCCGCTCGCGAAATTCTGCGGCTGGGAACTGGCGTTCATCATCATCGGTGGCGTCGGTTTCGTCTGGATGTTCTTCTGGCAGGGGCTCTACACCAAGCCGCATGATTCGCGTTTCATGAACAAGGCCGAGCTGGACTACGTGTCGCAGGACGAGACGGAGGAAACGCGGATTGCGACCTCGACGGTGGTGGAGGCGCGGCCGATTCCGTTTTTCACCTGTTTCAAATTCCGTCAGACTTGGAGTTTCATCATCGGCAAATTCTGCACGGACGGCGTGTGGTGGTTCTACCTGTTCTGGGCGCCGGCCTACTTCAAGGAGCAGGGCCATGCGCCCTCTACGGCGATGGGGCAGGCGCTCATCTTCACGCTCTACTTGATTGTGACGGTTCTTTCAATCTACGGTTGCAAACTTCCGACGTACCTCATCAACAAGGGATACAAGGGCGGCAATGCCTACATGTGCCGCATGACGGCGATGCTCCTCTTCGCGTTTTTCCCGCTCGCGGCGCTTGCGGCCCAGCCGTTGTCGAGCGTCTCGGTGTGGTTCCCGGCGATTCTGATTGGCCTCGCAGCGGCTGGCCACCAGGCTTGGAGCGCCAATATTTTCTCGACGGTGGGCGACATGTTTCCGAAATCGACGATCGCCTCCGTCACGGGCATGGGCGCGATGGCCGGCGGCATGGGATCGTTCCTCATCAACGTTTGCGCGGGGCGTTTGTTCACCTACGCGGAAACGCAGGGCGAGGCGTTTGCGTTCTTCGGCTTTGCGGGCAAACCCGCTGGGTACATGATCGTTTTCTGCTGTTGCGCCGTGGCCTATCTCGTGGCGTGGGCGATCATGAAGACGCTCGTGCCGCAGGATGCGCCCGTCTTGGTGAAGCGTCGCTGATTTGCATTCAAAGGATTGTACCATGACCATCCAAATTCTTCCTTCACTTCTTGCCGCGGACTTCGGTCGCCTGGCGGATGAAATTCGTCGGGCGGAGGCGTCGGGCGCGGACGCTTTGCATTTGGACGTCATGGACGCGCATTTCGTGCCGAACCTCTCCTTCGGGCCGGACGTCGTTGCGCTCAGTCGCCGCGTCGCGCCGAACTTTTTCCGTCACGTCCACCTGATGATGACGCGGCCGGATCGCTATCTGGAAACGTTTGTCCGAGCCGGTGCGCAGACGATTCAGATTCACGTGGAGGCGGACTGTGACATCCACGCCGAACTGGCCCGCATCCGTGCCCTCGGCGTCCGCCCCGCGCTCGCGCTCAATCCCGAAACGCCCGTCGAAGCCGTCTACCCCTATCTGCGGGCGTGTGACGAAATTCTTGTGATGACCGTCCATCCCGGCTACGGCGGACAGACGTTCATCGCGGATTGTCTGCCGAAACTTGTCGCCCTCCGCGCCCGTGCGCCGCAGCTCGACTTGATGGTGGACGGCGGTATCAACGCCGAAACGTCCATCCGCGCCGCCCAGGTGGGCGCCAACCAGTTCGTCGCTGGCAGCTACCTCTTCAAACAGGCGGACATGGCGGCGGCCGTGTCCAACTTGCGCACGTCGTGCGCGGCGGCTTTCCCCGCCGTCTGACCTATGGTTCTTCTCCATCTCTTCCACGACGCGGAAGGGCGTTCGGCGTTCGGCGCGGAAACGAATCGACCGGGCGTCGAGGGAATGTATCCGCTGACGGGCGAGGCGCTGCTCGATGCCGTCCGCGCCGTCGTCTGGTATCCAAACGAATTGGAAGGGGAAGCGTCTGCATCGTCGGAAGTCGATCGCGTCGTTCCGTCTTTGCCCAATCTGCTGATGTTCCTTTCCGACGTGCGCGAACGAATGTTCAAGCGCGGGGTGTTTCTTGCGCCGGACGTGTTGGACGCCGCCACGCATTTCCGCGCCGTGGCCGAAGACGTGGCCGAAGGACGTTTCCTGCCCGATCTCGAAGAACGCGCGGACGGCTTTCGCGCCGTCTGGCGGCCGCTGCGTCCCGTCCCGCCGTTCGCGCGACGTCTGTTGGACGGTTTCGTCCGTCGGGCCGCGTGGTCGGCGTTGGAGCGGGACGATGAACGCCACGCGACGGTGGACGATGCCTGGCTGGCGGCCTTGCGGAGCGAGACGGGTATCCTGCGCTGGGAGGGCGCGGATGATGCGCGGGATTTGATGCAACGCCTGTCCGTCTGGCGGGCGCCACTCCGCATTTCGCCAGAAGATCGTGCCGCGCTGTCGTTCACCCTTGTCGCGCCGTCGGTTGAAGACGGCGACTGGACGCTGACGTTGGCCCGGCCGCCGTCGACGCGCTTGGGGTTCATTGCACTTGGGCAGGCGGCGGCGCTCTGCCCGCCGTTGAAAGCCCTCGATGGCGAACGTCTCGCGCTGTCCCGTGCCGAGGCCGAGAATTTCCTGCGCATTGGCGCGCCTGCGCTCCGCGCGGCGGGATATGCCGTGACGGTACCAGACGGGCTGGTTGGTGAACATCTGTCCGCCGTTGCGGAACTGGAGACGGCGACGTCGGATGGTGCGGACGCGGTGGACGCTCCTGTGGCTGCGCGGTTGACGATTCGCGTGGACGGCGAAATCGTTACGGAGGAGGACGTCCGTTTTCTGCTCGATCAGGATTCGCCGCTCGTCTTCTTCCGCAATCGCTGGATCGAGGTCGACCGCAATGTGTTGCGGGAGGCGTTGCGGGCGTTCCGTTCGGCGCGGGGTCAAAAACTCTCCTTGCGCGAGGCCGTCGGTTTCGCCTGTGGCGTGGGACGCTTGGGGCGTCTTCGCGTGGATGAGGTACGTGCGCACGGCTGGTTGCGCGGGTTGCTGAACGAATTGAACGACGCGCAGAAATTCAAACTTCTGCCGCCGCCGCGCGGACTGGCCGCGACACTGCGCGACTACCAGCAACGCGGTTATTCGTGGCTCGCGTTCCTGACGAAATGGGGGTTCGGGCCGTGTCTGGCTGACGACATGGGGTTGGGCAAGACGATCCAGACGATTGCCTATGTTCTGAATCGGAAGGAGATGGCGGGCGATACGCGGCCCACGCCCGTCCTCGTCGTGGCGCCCGTGAGCGTGACGACGAACTGGGTGCGGGAGTTCCGTCGTTTCGCCCCTGGCCTGTCCGTCCTCCTGCATCAGGGGGCGCGGCGCGGATTGGGGCATTCGTTTCGGACGACCTGTCGGTCGGCGGACGTTGTTGTGACGGGGTATTCGCTGCTCGTGAAAGACTGGGACGACTTGAGCCATGTCGGGTTCGGCGTTCTCGTGCTCGATGAGGCGCAGACGATTAAGAACCCGGACACGCGCGTGTCGCGTGCGGCGCAGGGGTTGCCCGCGCCCGTCAAAATCGCGCTCACGGGTACGCCGCTTGAAAACTCCGCGCGGGATCTGTGGGCGTTGGAGGCGTTTCTGAACCCCGGTCTGCTGGGCGAACGACGGGCGTTCGACGAAGACTATGTACGGCCGTTGCGCGAAGATGCGCGGACAGGTGCGGCGGCGAAGTTGAAGCGGTTGCTCGAACCCTTCATGTTGCGACGGCTCAAGACGGATCCCGGCATTGCGTCCGAACTCGGCGCGAAGCGTGAGATCCGCGAATACTGTTCACTCTCGCAGATTCAGCGGCGGCATTACGAAGACGCGCTGGCGGCCTATCGGAACGACGTGGCGGAGGGGAATCTTTCCGACCGGGCGCGGCGCGGACGGGCGTTGGCGTTGTTGACGGAACTCAAGCTCATTTGCGACGGCGACGGGAAAATGGCGCGGCTCGACGAATTGTTGGCGGACATTTTCGCAGCGGGCGAGAGTTGTCTTGTCTTTACCCAGTACGCGAAAGTCGGCCGGGCGTTGCGCGACCATCTGCTTGAAACGTTCGGCGTATCGTTCCCGTTCCTTCACGGCGGGCTTTCGCCGACTCGCCGCGAGGCGGAGATTCAGGCGTTCAATGCGTCGGACGAACCCACGGCGTTCATTCTTTCGTTGAAAGCGGGCGGATTCGGTCTCAACCTCACGCGAGCGACGCATGTGATCCATTTCGACCGCTGGTGGAATCCCGCTGTCGAGAACCAGGCCACGGATCGGGCGCATCGTATCGGGCAGAACAAGACGGTGTTCGTCCATCTGTTCATGTGCGCGGGAACGCTTGAAGACCACATCGACGAATTGTTGGAGACGAAACGCCTGCTGGCGGATGAAGTCGTCGGCGCGGGTGAGGCGTTTCTGCTCAAGATGGGCGGCGCGGCGTTCGAGCAGGCGGTTTCCCTCGATAATTGTCTCACCGATGGTGGTTTGGTATAATACTCCGAAATTCATGTTCGACATCAATCAAAACATTTCGTCGCCTCTTTCGCTGGTTTTCATCGTCGGGGGGCTGGTGGCGCTCGTCAAGAGCGCGGATAGTTTCGTGGCCGCCGCCGCCGTGCTCGCCCGCAAGTTGGGGCTCTCGCCGCTCATCGTGGGCATGATCGTCATCGGCTTCGGTACGTCCGCGCCGGAACTTTTCGTGTCGATTCTTTCCGGTCTGGCCGGGCATTCGGACATCTCGCTCGGCAACGCCTACGGTTCCTGCGTGTTCAACATCGCCGTCGTCCTCGGCATGAGTACGCTTGTCGCCCCGCTCGTCGTCAAGGCATCCGTCTGCCGGGTGGCCGTGCCGTTGCTGGTCGGGAGTACGGTGTTGTCGTACGCGCTGTTGCGGGACGGCCGTCTGAGCCGTGTCGATGCGTTTATCCTGCTGGCGGTCTTCCTCGTTCTTTTCCCGCTCTACTGCCTGTACGACCAGAAAAAGATGGACACGCCGCCGTCCGAGTGTGCGGACGAGTCCGAGCCAGAGATGTCGCTTTTGAAATCCGCACTCGTTTCGCTTTTCGCGCTCTTCGTGTTGATCGTCTCGTCCCAGTTGCTGGTGTGGGGGTGCGTGGATTTCGCACGGGACGTGTTGCACGTGTCTGAACTCGTCATTGGGTTGACGATCATCGCCATGGGCACGTCGCTGCCCGAACTCGCAGCGGCCGTCGCCTCGGCGCGGCGGGGTGAAAGCGAATTCGCGATTGGCAACATCATCGGGTCCAACCTGTTCAATACGCTGGGCATCGTCGGCATTGCCGGTCTGCTCAGTCCGCTCGCCGATTTCAGTTCCTATGTCGTGGTACGTGATCTGCCGATGATGCTGCTTGTCTCGTTGTCGCTGTTCGCGTTCGGCTTCAACTGGAAACATCCGCGTATGAACGGGCGGCTGGGCCGTTGGGTCGGTCTCGTCTGGATCTGTTCGTTCATCGCCTACGCATGGATGCTGGTGGATCAGGAAATCCTCTAGCGTTCGGGGCGGAAGAGTAAGGAATGCCATGGTCGAAGAAATTCTTGCATTGAAAAAACGGCGGAACGCCGTCATCCTCGCGCACAACTACCAGCGTCCGGAAGTCCAGGACATTGCGGATTTCACGGGCGATTCACTGGAACTCGCCCGTAAAGCGGCGACGGTGGAGGCGGACGTCATCGTCTTCTGCGGCGTCTACTTCATGGCCGAGACGGCCGCGATTCTCAATCCGGCGAAGACGGTGTTGATTCCCGATGCGACGGCGGGCTGTCCGATGGCGGACATGATTACGGGCGAGCAGCTACGTGCGCTCAAAGCGCGGCATCCGGGTGCGGCGGCGGTCTGCTACGTGAATTCGACGGCCGAGGTCAAGGCCGAATGCGATATGTGCGTGACGTCCGGCAACGCGGAGAAGGTGATGGCGCAGTTCCCGAAAGACCGCGAAATCCTCTTCGTCCCCGACCAGCATCTGGGTGGCTACATCGCTGGGAAACTTGGCGTCGAATACGTGTTGTGGCCGGGCTACTGTCCGACCCATGCGCACTTGACCGTCCGTCAAATCGAGAAGGCACGGACCGCGCATCCCGGTGCGCCGGTGATGGTACATCCCGAATGCGCGGCGGACGTTCGCGCGGCCGCTGACCATTGCCTTTCTACGGGCGGCATGTGCGCCTATGCGCGGCAGTCGGACGCGCCGGCGTTCATCGTCGGTACGGAACAGGGCATCCTCCACCGTCTGCGCAAGGAGAATCCGGACAAGACCTTCTATCCGGCGGACGATCTTGTCTGCCCCAACATGAAGAAGACGACGCTCGACAAGGTGCGCGACTGTCTGCGCGACCTTTCGCCCGTCGTGACTGTGCCGCCGGACATTGCCGTTCGCGCGAAGCGCGCGATCGACGCGATGCTGGCGATCAACTGATCTGGTGAAACGAAAACAATAAGGAGAAATCGAAATGGCGAGTAAATTGCTGGCTGGTGTCGCGCTTTCGGGCGCGTTGTTCATGACGGGATGCCTGTGCTGTTCGGGTGTCCATCCCTGCACGGGCGGAAGCGGATGGCGCAATCTGCTGGGGGCGGACGGCGCTGCGCTCGACACGGTGGCCGACTTCAAGGCGGGCACGTGGTCGCGGACGGCGGACGGCGGCATCTTCTCCACGGTCGACAGTGCGCTCTGGTTCAAGGGCGAATACGAGAACTTCGTGCTCGACCTCGAATACAAGCTCGATCCGGCCGCGAACTCCGGCGTAATCATCTACTGCTCGAACATTGCGCAGTGGATTCCCAATTCGGTAGAAGTCCAGTTGCTCGATGACAATTCTGACAAGTGGCGGAACGATCCCCCGCGTCTGAAAAACGGCTCGCTCTACGGCCATGTCGGCCCGGCGAAGAGCAATGTCAAGCCGGCGGGCGAGTGGAACCGCATGACGATCTGGGCGCAGGGTCAGCACGTGAAGGTGGCTGTCAACGGCGAAGTCACGGTTGACGCGGATCTCTCCAAATACACGAGCGCGAAGACGAATCCCGACGGGACGCCGATCCAGCCGTGGCTGTCGCGTCCGATGGCCGACTTGCCCACGAAGGGCGCGATTGGCCTCCAGGGAATGCACGGTGGCGCGAAGCCCTACTTCCGCAACGTGCGTATCCGCGAACTCGGCAAGTAAGACGTTCGAGGCGTCGCGTTGATGAAAATTCTTTCATGCGACGACGAAGCGCTGGCCGAAACGGCGGCGTTGCTGAAGGCGGGCGGCGTGGCTGTGATTCCGACGGATACGGTCTACGGTCTTGCCGCGCATCCCGCCTGTCCCGCCGCCGTGGCGCGTCTGTACACGATCAAGGGGCGCGAGGCGAAAAAGCCTATCGCCCTCTTGGCGGCGGACGCGGCGGCGGCGGCTCGTTTTCTCGGCGGACCGCTGGCCGTCTCCGCCGAACGGCTTGCAGCGAAATTCTGGCCGGGCGCATTGACGCTTGTGCTGCCGAAGGGAGACGGTTTCGAGGGAATGCGTGTACCGGATCACGCCTGGACGCGTCGGTTGTTGGTGGCGTGTGGCGGTGTGTTGCGCGTGACAAGCGCGAACCTGAGCGGGCAGCGGCCCGCCACCGATGCGCCCGCTGCATTGGCCGATGTCGGGTTGTCGGCGGATCTCGTGGTTGATGACGGCGTGTCGCCAGGTGGTGTCGCCTCGACGGTCGTCCGCGTCGACGCGCAGGGGGTCTGTACCGTCCTCCGCCCCGGCGGCGTTTCGATTGACGCTTGATGCGACGTCGGGGCGCGTCGGGAGACGGCATCTCAGAAGAAGAGCAGCGATTTCGGGTTCGCCCGCAGCGTGTCCAGCGCCTGACGGGCCTGACTGCGGATGTCGGCGCGTTTTGATTGCGTGAGCGGCTGCAACGTACGGAGGGCGTCGTCCGTTCGCCGGGCATTGGCATAGCAGGCCGCAAGGCGGAGGGTGGCGTCCTCGGCGGAGTAGAATCGGGCGGGGGCGCGGATAGAATCTTCCAGACAGGTGATCGCTTCCGTCCATTTGCGCTGGCGCATCGCCGTCGTTCCCAATGCTTCTAAGGCCATACCCTTTCGGTCGCGCGTGTGGTCACAGGCGAACTTGGCGCAGAGGCGGCGGATTTCAGCGTAGTCGGATGACAAGCCGCGCATCATCAGCGCGTAGGCGAGTTGCGCCGCCGTGTCGTCGCGGGGGCGTACCTCTTGGCTGCGGCGGAACAGCGTGATGCCACGGTCGATGCGCCCGTTTCGGGCACATTCCTCGCTCGCCACGTGGGCGAGCGCCCGGCCGTGGTCGGAATCGAACGCCAAGGTGCGCGAAAAGGCCGTGAAGTCATTGCGGTACGAGGCAATGACGGGCAGGGCGGCACCCGCGTAGACGAGGACGAGCACGGTGAGGACCGTCGGCACGAGGCGGCGCGCCACCCACGCATGAGACGATGGCAGATGCGCTTGGATAATCTGCGCGGCTTTTGTCAGCACGGGTACGAGGAGGACGGCGAACGCCATGGCCGGCACGTAGAGAAACCGGTCGGCACGGGCGTGTTCGCCGAAACTGCCGAAGATACCCAGTGTGGGCGCAAGCGCCGCGCCAAACCAACCAACGAGCAGAACGAGCAGATTACGGCGGGCGGTTCGGCCCGTCTCCCCGTGCCGCCCCAACCAAAGACAGACGACGGCGAGGCCGGCGACGACCAATGCGAGCGTCGTTAGGCCGAGGACGCCGTGCAGCGGAAAATGTTCGGGGACGGCACGATAGTCGAGATGGATGCCCATGGGCACGAACATCTGGAATAGATAGAGGCCGAGGGCGACGAGGGCATTCAACATCCGCCACGGGAGGGAGGCGCTGAACAACGTGCGGACATCATAGCCATCGGCATGAGTCTGCGAATAGACGGCCAGTGCGCCCGTGGCGACGGCCATGAGGACAAGCGGTACGTAGGGGAGGACACGGCGAAGGCTTGCTGCGGGACGTGTGGACACGCGGGGCGAGAGCATATCCACGGTAGCCGCGAGAAAGGGGAAGCACATGGCCGTGGGCTTGCTCATACAAGCGAGGAGACAACCGAACGCGCCCAGAACATACCCGCGCCATGTGCCGCGTTCCCACGCGAGCAGACCGAGCAGCGTGAAGAAACCGCAGAGAATTTCCTTGCGGCCGGCGATCCACGCCACGGCCTCGACACGCTGGGGATGGAGCGCCCAGAGCAGGGCGGCGACGAAACCAAATCCCACCCGACCGGGGAAGAGACGGAGCAGAAGGAGGAACAGGGCGACAGCCGTAAGCGCATGGCACGCGACGTTGACGAGATGATGTGGCCCCATGCCAGGACCGAACAACGAAATGTCGGCCATGTAGGTCACATAGGTGACGGGCATCCAAATGGCCGCGTGACGGACACTGGTGAACGCCGTCTGGACGTTGGCGAGGGACAATCCGTTGTGAACGAACGCACAGCGAAACGTGTAGTCGTGATCGTCGAAACGGAGGAACTCGAATCCGCCGACGGAACTGTAACAGAAGCAAACCGCCAGGACGAGAAACAGAATACCAAGGAGAATCTTTTTTGAACGTGAACTCATTACGCCATATTATAACATAACCATTGGCGCAGTCGCGAATGGTTGCCTCGCAGGGATTCGAACCCCAACAGGCAGAATCAGAATCTGCAGTGCTACCGTTACACCACGAGGCAATCGTGCGGTGAAAACGGCGCATAGTATACCCGATTTCT
>CAZTHR010000011.1:0-20055 GCA_964613265.1 uncultured Lentisphaeraceae bacterium
CGGCGGACGCCGATGTGCTTGAAGGCGTGAAGGTCTCCGTCAACTACCCCGTTAAGCTCGGCGGCGGACGCCGGATGACGATCAACGCGCCGCGCGCGGAGTATCTGGATGGGCAGTGGATGTTTTTGAACGCGACGGTCGCCTACTTCGATGCGAAGGGCGAGGAAATGGCGTCGCCCACGCCCGCGCTCGAAAACCTTACCTTGCGGTCGTTTCCCGAATTCAACGAGACGCCGAACGACTTCCTCCTCCAAAATCGCGACTGGGAGTATTATTCCACGGCCGATCGCCGCCGCTACCTTGAAACGCATCCGTCGTTGTCTCCCGACGAACGGCAGGACTACACCTACGACCTCTGGGCGCAGATTGTCGCGCCGTTCGCCTGTCTGGTCATCACGCTCTTCGCCATTCCGGCCGGTATTGCCACGGGGCGGCAGAGCGTCTTCAAGGGCGTCATTGGCGCCCTGTCCATGTTTTTCGCGTTCTATGGTTCGACGATTGGCTGCATGATCCTCTCCAAGAACGGTTGGATGAATCCCGTCTTCGCGGCCGTCCTGCCCGATGTCGTCTTTTTCGGGATTGGTTGCTGGATGTTTTGGCGTCAGCGCTGAACGCGGCGAATGGCGAATAGGGGCGTTGCATGGCGGAGACGAGCGGCGAAAAGACGGAACTTCCGACCCCGAAGAAACTGCGCGATGCGCGGCAGAAGGGGCAGGTCTGTTCGTCGAAGGACATCGTTTCGACGGCCATTCTCATCGTCCTCTTCGTCCTGCTGGGCTGGATGGGCGGCGAACTCGTGGACGATACGTCGAACCTGCTGGCGTTCATCGGGGCGCGGCTCGATGGCGATCCGTCCGTCGCGACGCGCGCGGCGGCGGGCGCCACGGCGCTGATCGTCTGCAAGCATTCCTTTATTTTCGTTCTCGTGGCCGCCGTGATTGGCATTGCGGCGAACGCGGCGCAGATCGGGTTCCTCTTCACGTTCGAGCCGGTCGTTCCGAAACTGGAGAAGCTGAATCCCGTCGAGGGCGCGAAGCGGATCTTTTCGCGGAAGAACTTCTTTGAGTTCCTGAAGAACATCGTCAAGGTGTCGTTTCTCTCCTACCTGCTCTACAAAATCGTCTGTGCCAGTATTCCGGAACTGCTGACGATGTGCTACGGGACGGTCGACGACGTGTTTCCGTGCCTGAAGTTGATGCTGAAGCGCCTTGCCGTCTACACCGCGTTCGGCTACCTCGTGATCGCCGTCATCGACCGCCTGTTCCAGGGACGTGACTTCACCCGGCAGATGATGATGACGAAGGACGAGGTGAAGCGCGAGTACCGGGAAATGGAGGGATCGACCGAAATCAAACAGGCGCAGCGTCAGTTCCGCGACGAAATGCTGAACGGTCCGGATCCGGTGAAGGCCACGAAACGGGCGAGCGTCGTCGTCACGAACCCGACGCATCTGGCCGTCGGCATCCGCTACGACGCAACCGAATACCCGTTGCCGCGCGTCGTCGTGGTGGGGGCGGACGCACGGGCGAAGATCATCCGCGAGACGGCGCTCGCCGAGGGCATTCCCATTCTGGAGGACGTGCCGCTGGCCCGCGCCCTCTACGCGAAGAGCCGCATTGAGGATTTTGTGCCAGAGGAATTTCTCGAACCCGTTGCCGAAGTTCTCAAATGGGCGCGGAAAATCGAGGACGCCCGCCGTGAAGAGGCGGAGCTTGACAGCGTGACCGTGGAGGACGCATGACAGTCGAAGAACACTACAACGCCATCGCGCCGCGTTTGACGAACTGGCTGGTTGCCACCGGTTCGCCCTACCACGAGGCGTGCGATCTCGTCCAGAAGACGTTTCTGCGCATTTGGCGGATGCGCGACGATCTCGTCGATGACGCCGCATCCGTGTCCGGTCTGGCGTTCACGACGGCGCGGAATCTCCGCAAGAACCTCGTCCGCGACGACCGCCGTCTGGCTTTCGTCGAGGAAATCCGCGAGGAGGACGCGGGGACGGTCGAACCGCCGGAACTGCCCTCCGAGGAGGCGGCCCGCCGCCGCGACCTGCGGCGGAAGCTCACGGCGGCGTTCGCCCGTCTCCCGCCGGTTTTGCGTGAAGCCTACACGCTGTTCCAAATCGGCGAACGCTCCATCCGTGAAATCGCGGCGGAGACGGGCGTGGGTGAAAGCCTTGTGAAGGTGCGGATCTTCCGCGCCAAGACGAAGCTGCGCGAAATTCTTTTGGAAATGGGTGTAACCTGCTAGCCCCCCGCGTGTAGACGCATTGGAGATAGATCCTATGAACGTGAACATCAATTCAATGAACGACGGCGCCCGCGCGGCGGCGCGTCTTTCCGCGTCCGTGCCGTCCGACGTGTCGGCGAACCGGATGGCGGCCGGGCGCGGACGGGACGGGGCGGACTTGACGGTGTCCTACGCCTGTCCCGCGCCGGAAGACGTGGCCGCCGCCACGGTGCCGGACGCGGCGCTCACGCGCGACGACGCGCTCGGCCGTCTCGTCGCGGCGGCATTTACCTGCCCCGCGCCTCCGCCGCCGTTGTTTGGGAATGCCGTAGAAGGAAATGTCCAGTAACCTGGCAATCGAAAGGGATGCAACGCATGATGATTGAAAAGCAACTCGAAAACGGCCGGCTGACACTCGTGGTGACCGGGCGGCTGGATACGAACACCGCACCCGAACTGGAGGCGGAAGTCAAACTGGACGGCGTGACGGAAGTCGTGTTCGACTTCGCCGCGCTGGACTACATCTCGTCCGCCGGTCTGCGTATTCTCCTGGGTGCGCAGAAGGCCATGATGGCCGTCGGCGGCACGATGCAGGTGTTCAAGCCGAACGCGATGGTGCGGGGCGTCTTCGACGTGACAGGTCTGAGCGGCGTCTTCACGGTCGTGGCATGAAAAAGCGGACGATTTGGATTGCCACCGCCGTTCTCTACGCCGCGCTGTTGACGGTGACGTGGTCGATCGAGACGCAGCAGGCTCGGAAGAAGACCGAGGCCCTGCTCGACTACGCCGTCCTCGATATGCGCGACAGCATCGGCGGTGCGCTCGACACGACGCTGGGCTACGTCGGCGTGACGGTGATTCGACGACTGGGGGCGCCTCGGGCGCAGACGCTCGACGAGATGCGCCGTTTGGCCGACGAACTGCGCGTCGACGAAATCAACGTCGTGGATCGGACGGGACGCATCCTGGCCTCCAACGATTCGGAGGTGCTCGGGGGATCGATGTTGTCCAAGGCGGAATCGGCGGCGTTCCAAATCTTGACCAACGGCACGACGAAGACGTTTTCGCAAGTCTTCCGCGCCGGGGCGCTCAATCCCGGCGTACGGCGCAAGTATCTCGGCGTGGCGTTTCCAAACGGCGTGGGATACGTACAGGTTGGCTACGACGAACGACGGCTGGAGCGGATGCTACCGATATTGCTGGGGTTCATCTACGACGAGTGGTTGGTGGGCGAAACGGGGTTTCTATTGTGCGCGGATCAGACGACGGGGCGGCTCATCTCCAATCCTTCGCGCCATCGCGATGAGGCGAAGACGCTGGCGGAGACGGGATTCGACGGGACGGCCGCGCCGGGCGCGGGGAAGCCTCTGCCGCGCGTGGAGGCCCTGGAGGCGAGCGAGACGTTCGTGCAGACGGTCTTCGGGCAGCGTTCCTTCTGCCGCTCCTACGTGTTTGGCGGTCATCGGCTCATCGCCGTCGTCCCCGAAATCGAATTCTACGATTCGCGCAATCTGTCCGTGGCGGTGATGGCCGCGCTGCTGGCGTTCGTCCTCGGCGGGTTCGCCGCGTTTCTTGTGCGGATTGCGGAGGATTCGGCGAAAATGCGGGCGTTCTACGCCGCCGAAGACGCCGCGCGGGCGAGGGATATGGAAATCGCGGCGACGATTCAGACGTCTGCCCTGCCGCCGGGGCTTCCCGACGACCCGCGCGTCCGTCTCGCCGCCGCGATGACGCCTGCGCGGGACGTGGGGGGCGACTTCTACGACTTCTTCTTCCTCGACGCGACGCATCTGGCCGTTCTCGTCGCCGACGTGTCGGGCAAGGGCATTACGGCCGCGCTCTACATGATGACCGCGAAGACGCTCATCAAGGACACGCTGCTCGCCGGGTACGACGTGGCCGCCGCGTTCGCCAAGGTCAACGCCGATCTCAGCCGCAACAATCCCGCCAACATGTTCCTGACGGCGTGGATGGGCGTGCTCGACCTCGATACGGGACGTGTCACGTTCGTCAACGCGGGACACAACCCGCCTGCCGTCCGTCATGCGGACGGGACGGTAACGTGGCGGTCGGAGAAGTCGGGGTTGATGCTTGCGTTTATGGACGGCGTGGACTATCGCCCGTATACGCTTACGCTGAACGCCGGCGACACGCTCTTCCTCTACACGGACGGCGTGACGGAGGCGATGGACGCCAAGGGCGAATTGTTTGGCGACGGGCGGCTCATGGAGACGCTGGGTGTTGCGCCGTCTGGCGAGCCGGAGCGCGTCTGTGCGCTCGTGCGAACGGCTGTGGCGGCGTTCGCGGCGGGGATGCCGCCGGCGGACGATTTGACCGTCCTTGCCGTGCAGTACCTTGTCGCGCCGCGCCAACCCGTTCCGTCTTCTTCCGCGCCGTCGTCAGGCCGCACGGTTCAGTCCTTCCCCGCGACGCAGACGGGACTGGCGGCGGCGATGGCGGTTCTCGACGCGCAGGTTGCGGACGTGCCGGACGACGTCCACGCCGCGCTGAATGTGATACTCGACGAAATCGTCTCGAACATTGTCGCACACGCGGGCGCGTCGGCGTTTGAAATGACGGTGACGCGAACGGCGCAGGGCGTGGAACTCGTTTTTTCGGACGACGGACGGCCCTACGATCCGCTGGCCCGCACCGACCCCGACACATCGTTGGACGCGGCGGCGCGTCCGATTGGCGGCCTTGGCATCCTGATGGTCAAGAAGATGGCCTCGTCGCTCGCCTACGCCCGCGTCCACGAGCGCAACGTCCTCACCATCGTCAAGAACGTGTAAATCGCGCCGTGGGAATGTGCTATAATATTCACTTCAGAACGCAACGATTTTGAAAGATGAAGATCCTCAAAAATTAGGAGTGAAAAGGCGGAAGCATGGCGGGCGAATACCAGTTCAGTTTGATTGACGTCACGAAGCAGCAGGGCACGAAGACGATTCTCAAGGATGTGAACCTGAGCTTCTTCCATGGGGCGCACATCGGCGTGATCGGTGGCAACGGCGCGGGCAAGAGTTCGCTCCTGAAGATTCTCGCCGGCATTGACACGGACATCCTCGGCACGTGTCAGGTGGCCAAGAACACGAAAGTCGGCTACCTGCCGCAGGAACCCGTGCTGGACGACACGAAGACCGTCGGCGAAGTCGTCGAAGAGGGCATTGCCGACGCGAAGGCGATGGTCGAGCGCTACGAAGATCTCTGCTGCAATCTCGACGATCCGAAGGCCGCCGAGGAGATGGAGAAACTGCAGGAAATCATCGACGCGAACGACTACTGGAATGTCGAAAACCTCGTCGACCGCGCGATGGCGTCCATGCACTGCCCGCCGGCCGACCAGAAGATCGCCGTCCTTTCCGGCGGCGAGCGCCGCCGCGTGGCGATTGCCCGGCTGCTCCTCTCGAACCCCGACGTCATGCTGCTCGACGAGCCGACGAACCATCTCGACGCCGAGACCGTCCAGTGGCTGGAGGAGCGTCTGAAGGACTTTAAGGGCACGCTGATTGTCGTCACGCACGACCGTTACTTCTTGAGCGACGTGACGGACTGGATTCTTGAACTCGACCACGGCCTCTGCTATCCTTACAAGGGCAACTACGAAGAATGGCTGAAGCAGAAACAGGCGATGATGGCGCGTGACCAGAAGGCCGAGAAGAGCCGTCAGAAACTGCTCGCCAACGAACTGGAATGGATTCACACGAATCCGTCCGGCCGTCACTCGAAGAGCCAGGCCCGCGTGAAGCGCTATGAGGAGCTGGCCGCGCAGCAGGTGTCCACGCGCGAAGACGACCTCGTGATCCGCATTCCGCCGGGGCCGCGCCTGGGCAACCTCGTCGTCAAGGCAGAGCATCTGTCGATGGGCTTCGATGGCCGGACGCTCTACAACGATCTCAACTTCGACTTGCCGCGCGGCGGCATTGTGGGCGTGATCGGCGCGAACGGCGCGGGCAAGACGACGCTCTTCAAGATCATGACCGGCCAGCTCAAGCCGCTGGGCGGCGAGCTGAAAATCGGTGAAACCGTGAAAATGAGCTACGTGGATCAGACGCGCAGCGAACTGCTGCCGGACCAGACGGTCTACGAGGCCATCACGGGCGGCGGCGAGTTCGTCCGTCTCGCGGGGCAGACGATGATGAACGGCCGTGCCTACTGCAGTCGCTTCAACTTCCGCGGACCCGAACAGCAGAAGAAGGTCGGCGTCCTGTCGGGCGGCGAACGTAACCGCGTCCATCTGGCGAAGCTGCTGGCGGCGGGCGGCAACCTGCTGTTGCTCGACGAACCGACGAACGACCTTGACGTGTCGACGCTCCGTTCGCTCGAAGAAGGCCTCCAGGAGTTTGGCGGCTGCGTGATGGTTGTCAGCCACGACCGCTGGTTCCTCGACCGTATCGCCACGCACATCCTCGCGTTCGAGGGTGACGGCAAGACGACGTGGTTCGAGGGCGGCTTCTCCGACTATCACGAAATGGCGGCGCGGCGGAAGAAGTAAGTGCGCATTGGACATTTTTTACAAAAGCGAAAAGGCAGACAAATCAAATGACGTTGTTTGAAGAGTTGAAGGCCCGTGGCCTCGTCGAAGCGGTCTCGGATCCCGAAATCGAAAAGATGCTGGAGACGCCGCAGACGATCTATTGCGGCTTCGACCCGTCCGCCAACTCCCTGCAGGCCGGCAACCTGGTGTCGATCATGATGCTGCGCCGGCTCCAACTGCGCGGCCACAAGGTGATTGCGCTTGTCGGCGGCGCCACGGGGCTGATCGGCGACCCGTCCGGCAAGAGCGCTGAACGCAATATGCTCACCGTCGAACAGGTGGCGGAGAACAAGAAGGGCATTCGCGAAAACCTGGGGCGTGTGCTCGACTTCGACGGGCCGAACGCCGCGCGCCTGGTGGACAACTACGACTGGTATTCGGGCTTGAGCGCCATTGCCTTCCTGCGCGACGTGGCGGTGAACTTCCGCGTTCCGCAGATGCTCAACAAGGAAAGCGTGCGCAAGCGCCTGGAAGCGAGCGAGGGGGCACTCACGTTCACGGAGTTCTCCTACCAGATTCTCCAGGGCAACGACTTCCTCCATCTCTACGACACGTACGGCTGCACGATGGAAGTGGGTGGCGCCGACCAGTGGGGCAACATCACGGCCGGCACGGATCTCGTGCACCGGATGCGTGGCAAAACGGTCTTCGGTCTCACGTTCCCGCTGCTGCTCGACGGCAGCGGCAAGAAGTTCGGCAAGAGCGAAGGGAACGCCATGTTCATGAGCGCGGAGAAGACGTCCGTCTACGACTGGTACCAGTTCTTCCTCCGTTCCGCCGACGCCGACGTCATTCGCTACCTGAAGGTGTTCTCGTTGCGTCCGCTCGATGAAATCGCGGAACTCGAAGAGCAGATGAAGGCGCATCCGGAGGCCCGCATTCCGCAGAAGGCGCTGGCCGAAGAACTGACGCGCCTCGTGCACGGCGAGGACGGGCTGAAGACCGCGCTCGGCGCGACGCAGACGCTTTTCGGCGGTTCAATCGAGGGCAAGGGCGCGGACGAACTGGAGACGATTTTCAAGGACGTCCGCAGTGCAACGTGCGCGAAGGCCGACGTGGTTGGCAAGCCCGTGTTCGCCGTGGCCGCGCAGGCCGGGATGTTCAAGTCGAACGGCGAAGCGCGGCGCATGGCGCAGCAGGGCGGCCTCTTCCTCAACAACGCGAAGGTCGATTTGGCGCGGACGTTCGCCGAAGCTGATCTCGTGGACGGCCGTCTGGCGGTTCTCCGCAGCGGCAAGAAGAACTACTTCCTTCTGAAGGTACAGTGAAAACGGCGGGGCGGTCGATGAAGATTTTCAGAGAACCGAAGAAACTCCAGACGTGGTGCGCCCGGCAGCGGATGAGCGGGCGGAAAATCGCCCTCGTTCCGACGATGGGCTATCTGCACGAGGGGCATCTGTCCCTCATCGCGGCCGCGAAGAAGAAAGGCGCGGACGAAATCGTCGTCAGCGTCTTCGTCAATCCCGTCCAATTCGGACCGAACGAGGACTACGCGAAGTATCCCCGCGATGAGAAGGCCGACCTTGCGAAGTGCCGGGCCGCCGGTGCGACGGCAGTCTTCTTCCCGACGCCGGAAAACATGTACCTCGACGCGCATTCGGTCTATGTGAACGAGGATGCGCTTTCGGCAAGTCTCTGCGGTGCGCGACGGCCAGGACACTTTCGCGGCGTCTGCACCGTGGTGGCGAAACTCTTCAATCTCGTCCACCCGCATTTCGCCGTCTTCGGGCAGAAGGATTTCCAGCAGGCGGCGGTCATTCGCCGCATGGTGCGCGATCTGAATTTCGATCTCGATCTCGTCGTCGCGCCCATCGTCCGTGAACCGAGCGGACTCGCCCGCAGTTCGCGCAACACGTATCTGTCTGACGACGAGCGGGCGCGGGCGACCGCCCTCTCGCAGGCGCTTTTCGCCGCGCAGGCCGATGTCAAGGCGAAGTCGGACATTCGTTGGGCGACGGCACGGACGAAAATCGTCCGCAGTCTTGAACAGGCCGGTCTCAAAGTTGACTATGTAGAGGCCGTTGATGCGGACACGCTGGAACCCGTGAAGACGCTTCGGAAAGGCGTGGCGGTGTTGTTGGCGGTCTATTGCGGAAAGACGCGCCTGATCGACAACGCGGTCATGTGATGGTCGATCTTTCGACAGCGGAATGGAAGGAGGCCTACCGCCTGGTCAAAGCGGCGGCGGCCAACCCGGCCGACACGGCGAGTCGGAAGGCCGCGTTTGATTTTCTGCGGACGGCCGAATCGAAGCGTCTGCTCGCGCTGGCTCATCTGCTGCAACCGGAGGCGTCTGAGCGTTCCCTTCAGGCCGCGCTCGTGCCGCTCGAACGAGTGGACAAACGCGCGAAAATCACGGACGCCGAGATGGGGATTCGTACGACGGACGCGCCGGGCCATGTGGACAAGGCGGCGTTCGTCGTCGTCGCCGACAATGTGCGCAGTGCGTTCAACATGGGCGGTATCTTCCGCACGGCGGATTTCTTCGGCGCGGAACGTCTCGTCCTCTGCGGCTATACGCCGACGCCTGAAAACCCGCAGGTCAAGAAAACGGCGTTGGGCGCGGACGAGACGACGCCGTGGGAGCGTGTCGGCGACGTACGTGATGCCATTGATCGTCTCCGTGCGGATGGCCGGCGGATCTATGCGCTGGAGACGGTCGATGGTGCGACGGACATTGCGCACTGCGTTCCCGTCTTCCCCTGCGCACTCCTGCTGGGGAACGAACGGTTCGGCCTTGATCCAGACGTGGTGGGGCTGGCGGATGAAGTGCTGGAGATTCGGTCGCACGGATTGAAGAACTCCTTGAACGTCGTGAGCGCGTTCGCCGTTGCGGCTGCGTTTTTGCGCCGCTAGATGTTGCTGCCTTATGTTTGAAAGTCTTTGGGTTGTCGCCCAGCAGGTGGGCATTCTTTTTGCGTTGATGGCCGTGGGATTCGTCTGCAACAAGACGAAACTCCTCTCCGAACAGTCTGTGAAAGGGCTTGTTGCGCTTCTTGTGCAGATTGTCACGCCGTGCGTGATCGTCCATGCGTTCCAACGTGCGTTCCGTCCCGAACTCCTCGCCGGGTTGCTCTGGGCGTTTGGCGCGGCGTTTGTCACGCATCTCGTCGGCATGGCCGTTTCGCTGCTCTGCGTGCGCGAACGCGAACCGCGCCGGCGCAGTGTCCTGCGCTGTGCGGTCGTCTTCTCCAACGCGGGGTTCATGGGCATTCCGCTCGAACACGCGCTGCTGGGCGATGCAGGCGTCTTTTTCGGCGCGGCCTATGTGGCAGTCTTCAACGTCATGTATTGGAGTTGGGGACTTGTCCAGATGTGCGGATCGATGAAAGACATGGCTGTGCGGACGCTCTTCGTGAATCCCGGCACGATTGGCATCGCACTGGGGTTGCCGTTGTTCTTTTCGTCCTGTCTGCTGCCGCCTTGTCTCGGTGAACCGGTGAAGATGCTGGCGGATCTCAACACGCCGCTGGCCATGCTTGTCATCGGCTACTATTTGGCATCGGCGGATTTTCGTCCCGTGCTGACGTGCGTAGGCGCGTATCGCGCCGCGTGTCTGCGACTCGGCGTCCTGCCTCTGTTGGTACTCGGCGCGTGGTACGGTCTCCGGATGTGCGGCGTGGCGTTCGATTCGACGATGGCCGTGGCGATTGTCACGGCGGCGGCCGCGCCCGTGGCGGCGCTGACGTCCATGCTCGCCGTGCGCTATGGCCGGGACGTGCCAGTGTCCGTCGGCCTGGTGTCCGGCACGACGTTGCTGTCGATTCTGACGATCCCACCCGTGGTGGGGCTGGCAATGTGGCTTTTGGGCGTCAGACCAGTTTGATCTTCCGCCACGGCCCGTATTGCCAACGCAGCCATGTGCCGCCGCCGATGAGCGCCACGTAGGCGATCATCGTCCCCCAGAGAGCCGGCATCGTCGGGTGGAGGCGGTAGACGAGAAAGACGAGCGGCAACCAGAAGACGAATGCGCAGACGAGCATCCAGACCATGACGAAGCGCGTGTCGCCCGCGCCTTTCAACGCGCCGGACAACACGATATCCGCACCGTCGAAAAACTGCCAGGCCACCATCAGCGTGAACAGGATCGTGCCCAGTTCCGTGAACGCGGCGGCGTCGAACGCCGTTACGTCCGTTGCGAAGAGGGCGAGGATGGGTTTACGGAAGACGAGCACGGCCACCGACGCAAGCAGAATGTACGTCTCGGCCATGAGAAGGACGCGCCGTGCCGCGCGCACGGCGTTCTGTGCATGGCCCGCGCCTTGGTGCAGACCGACGAGCGTGCTGGCGCCGATGGCGAACCCTTCGATGGGCGCGATGAGCAGATAGTTGACGGAGAACGCCGTGTTCGAAACGGCGAACGCCATGTCACCGATTTTCCCCGTGACGAAAACGAAAATCGTGAACGAAAGGATGTTCAACACGGAATAGACGCCGGCGGGTGTTCCGTACCGCAAGATGCGCAACACGAGCGTTCGTACCGATTCCGTGGCGGCGGAGAGAAGGGGATGTTCCGCCGCTCGGTTGTGCGTGGCGCGAATGTGCCGCTGGGCGAGTCCCACGAGCACGGCGCACTGGACGGCTTGCGCGAACACCGTGGCGAGCGCCGCGCCCGAAATGCCGCCGGCGGGAATCGGCCCGTACCCGAAGATGAAGAGCGGATCGAGGGCGATATTGATGAGATTGCCGACGAGGTTGACGCCGAACACGAGGCGCGTCAAACGCTGACCCGTGAAGTAGCCTTGCGCGGCGATGGCGCCGCAGAGAAAGAGGCCGCCCGACATGACAATCGAGTAGTAGGCCTTTTCACGGGCGAGAACGTCGGGGGCGTGCCCACAGACATCAAAGATGAAATTGCCGAACGGAATGAGCAGAACAAACGCAACGCCGCTCAACGCCGCCAACAGCAACCCCGCGTAGTAACTGCGGCGGCATCCGTTCGCGTCGCCCGCGCCGACGTATTGGGCAACGAAGGTGCCCGAATAGGAGACGATGGACTGGAAGAATCCGACGAAGAGGACGGCCAGCATGGACGCGGGCAGAATCGCCTCAAGAGAGAACGCGGATTCGTGAGCCAGGAAGACGCGATCCGTGAATTGCATCAGCGCGTTGTTCGCCATCCCCAGCGCCAACGGCCAGACGAGACGGAAGATGCTACGATAGGAATCGACGGAACTCACAACGCGGCGGAAAGAAACCGGCCGTCGCCTACGACGGTTGGTTCTGGATGTGGTTGTGCGCGTCGAGGAAAACGACACGCGGCGTATGGGCGGCCGCCTCGTCAGGCGTGAACTGGCCAAACGCCATGACGATCAGCCGGTCACCGACACGCCCCATGTGCGCGGCCGCACCATTGAGGCAGCAGACTCCGGATCCACGCGGACCCGGAATCACGTAAGTCTCAAACCGATTACCGTTCTCCACGTCCGCACAGAGAATCTTCTCGTTCTCGAAAAGCCCGGCGGCTTCCATGAGATCCGCCGCCACGGTGAGCGACCCGATGTAGTCGAGACACGCCTCCGTGACGCGGATGCGGTGGAGTTTGGCTCGGAGAAGGGAGACGGTCATTTCAAACCCTCTTCGACCATGCGGGCCGTCACGACGACCTGTTGGCGCGTTGCCTTGCCCGGCGCGTCGTACATGACATCGAGCATGATCTTCTCCATTGCGGCGCGGAGACCACGCGCGCCGGTCTTGCGCTTCAAGGCGTCCTTGGCCAGCGCGCGCAGGGCGTCCGGCTCGAAGGAGAGATCAACGTTGTCCATCGCCAGCAGTTTACGGTACTGGCGGACGAGACAGTTCTTCGGCTCGGTGAGGACGCGCACAAGATCGTCTTCCGTCAATTCGTTCATCGAGGTGATGACGGGCAGACGGCCCGTAAACTCGGGGATGAGACCGAACTTGACGAGATCTTCCGGACGGACGTCGAGCGAATCCGCTTCCGTTTCGTCCGTGGTGCTCGTCGCCGTCGCGGACACGGCGTCGAAGCCGACGACGGATTTGCCCTTGCGCTCGGCGATGATCTTGTCGAGACCGACGAATGCGCCGCCGCAGATGAACAGGATGTTCGAGGTGTCGACCTCGATGTATTCCTGATCGGGATGCTTGCGGCCGCCCTTGGGCGGGAAACGGCACGTCGTGCCTTCAAGGATTTTGAGAAGCGCCTGCTGGACGCCCTCGCCGGAGACGTCGCGCGTGATGGAGACGTTGTCCGTCTTCGAGGCGATCTTATCGATCTCGTCGATGTAGATGATGCCGCGCTTTGTGAGTTCCAGATCGCCGTTGGCGTTCTGCCACAGATAGCGCACGACATTCTCCACGTCCTCGCCCACGTAGCCCGCCTCGGTCAACGTGGTGGCGTCACCAATCGCGAAGGGGACTTTGAGCATCTTCGCCAACGTGCGGGCGAAGAGCGTTTTGCCGCAGCCCGTGGGGCCGATGAGCAGGATGTTCGACTTCTCGATTTCGACGTCGGCGAATTCGGCGTTCGCCGCTTTCTTCGTCTTGGACTCAAGGCGGCGGTAGTGGTTGTGGACGGCGACAGAGAGAATTTTCTTCGTCTCGTCGTGGCCGATGACGTGCTGGTCAAGAAACGCCTTGATTTTATGCGGCGTGGGCACGGGACCCAGCGGCGCCGGAGGGGCGGCGGTGGCCGCCGCCTTCTTATTCTGCGGCTGCGCGGTACCATCAACGAGTTCCGCCACCATCCGCGCACAGTCCACGCAGATGTTGGCGTCCTTCGGACCGACAATCACGGCCACGCCGTCGGCATTGCTGCGACCGCAGAAGGAACAGATATCACCGTCGTTCGGAGTTCTCTTGCGTGCCATGGTTGTCAGGCTTTCGGAACGAGCACTTTGTCGATCAGACCCCACGTGCAGGCCTCGTCCGCGCTCATGAAGTGGTCGCGATCCGTGTCGCGGACAACCTCGTCCAGCGTCTTGCCGGAATTGTCGGCGAGAATCTGGTTGAGCGTTTCTTTCAGACGGAGGATTTCACGTGCCGTGATTTCAATGTCGCTGGCTTTGCCTTCCGCGCCGCCCCACGGCTGGTGGATCATGATCCGCGCGTTGGGCAGGGCGAAGCGCTTGCCCTTCGCGCCGGCGGACAACAGGACGGCGCCCATGGAAGCCGCCTGGCCGATGCAGTACGTGGCGACAGGGCAGGTCACGAAGTTCATCGTGTCCAAAATCGCCAGACCCGCCGTGACGCTGCCGCCCGGCGAGTTGATGTACATCGAGATTTCCTTCTTGGCGTCCTGCGCCTGGAGGAAGAGCAACTGGGCGACAATCAAGTTCGCCGAATCGTCGTTCACCTCGCCGCCCAGCAGGACGATGCGGTCCTGCAGAAGGCGGGAGTAGATGTCGTAGGAACGTTCGCCGCGCGACGTCTGTTCGACGACCATCGGCACGTAGTAGGAGGCCTGTTCGTTCATCGTGTTCAATTACTTGGCCGCATCGAGGACGAACTGGAGCGCCTTTTCGGCGCGGATCTGTTCGCGGTAAAGTTCGGTCTGCCCCTTGTCGGCCAGATCCTTGCGCAGGGATTCGAGCGTCGCGCTGCCGTTGCTGTTGTCCGCGATCTTCTGGAGCGCCGCCGTGACATCGTCGTCGGAGACTTCAATCTTCTCGGCCTTTGCGATGCCCAGGAGGATGTAGGAGAGACGCACCTGGCGGATGGCGTTGTTCTGCGCATCGGCGATGATCTGGTCCTTGTTCTTTTCGAAGTAGTCCGCCGGCAGACCCGAATACTGGGCGCGCGTGGCGAGTTCGTTCAGATAGGACTGGGCCTGGCGCTGCGTCTGGGACGGCGGCACGTCAAACTCGGACTTCTTGAGCAGAAGGTCGATCGCCTGGTTCTTGCGGCCTTCAAGTTCCGCCTCGACGGCCTGCTTCTCCAAGCGCGTGCGCGTCTCCTTCTTCAAGGCGTCCATGGATTCGACCTTCGCGGCCGCGACGAACGCCGCGTCGTCGGGAAGCTGGCGGACACGGAACGACTTCACGGTCACCGAGTAGAGGCACTTCGCGTCCTTGAGCGGTTCCGGCGCGACGTCCTTCGGGAACTTCACCTTGATGGCGTCCTTCTTTTCGCCGGCCTTCATGCCCTTGAGCGCGTCAAGGATTTCGGGGACGAAGTGGCCCTCTTCGACCTGCAGCCAGAAGTCCGTCCCAGAACCGAGCACCTTGTTGTCCGGCACCACGTCGGCGATCGGCGTCTTTGCCTTGTCGTCCAACGTGCCCGTGTAATCGATGCTCACATAGTCGCCTTCAGAAATAACGGCGTCTTCCTTCGCGTCCTCGTACTTCGCGAACGCCTTGCGGAAACGTTCGATGTTCTCGTCGACGAGCTTGTCCTCGACCGTCACGTCGCCCTTCTTGATGGAAAGCTTCTGGTACTTGGGCAGATCGAATTCCGGCGGGACTTCAACGACCGCCGTGAAGGACGCGCCCGTTTCCGGCGTGAAGAGGAAATCCTTCACGTCTTGAATGCCGATGACGGACAACTTGGATTCTTCCAACGCCTTCGGATAGAATTCACGGAAACAGGCCTGGCGGCATTCGTTCTGGATCTGGTCGGCGAACTTCTGCTTGATGACGGCCAGCGGAACCTTGCCCTTGCGGAAGCCGGGGACGACGCCGTTGCGCTGGAACATGTTCAGCACCCTGTTGTAGGCGCCCTTGACTTCCTCGGCCTCGGCCTTCACGTTGAGGCTGACAATGCACGCGCAGGACTCCGACTTCTTGGTTTCAAACTTCATTTGCTGTCTCTACCTTTCTAGTGGAAAATGTAAAAGAGATAATATCAAAAATGGGGATATTTTGCGAGAGCGAATATTTGGTATAATTCCGCCATGCAGAAACAGCCTTTTACCAACATGGTCATCGCCCAGTCGGGCGGACCGTCCATGGTCATCAACCAGTCGCTCGTCGGCGCCGTCCTGGCCGCGCGCGGCACGTCGCGTATCGGCCGCATCCTCGGCGCCCGCCACGGCATCGCGGGCATTCTGGGAAACGACTACATCGACCTGCGCCAGCCGACGGTCGACAAGCTGAACGCCATCGCCGCCACGCCCGGTTCGGCGCTGGGGTCTGTCCGCAAAAAACCCACGCCGGCCGATTGCACGGCCATCTTCGCCGCGTTCAAGCGGAAGAAAGTCGGCTATTTCTTCTACATCGGCGGGAACGATTCGGCAGACGCCGCCCGCATCGTGGCCGAAGAGGCCGCGAAAGAGGGGTATCCGCTCGTCTGCTACCACATTCCCAAGACGATCGACAACGACCTCCGTTCCTGCGACCACACGCCCGGCTTCGGTTCGGCGGCGCGGTTCGTCGCGAGCGCGTTTCGTGGGGACGACCTTGACAACCGTGCCCTCGGCGGCGTGAAGATCGACGTCGTGATGGGTCGCGACGCGGGCTTCCTCACGGCGGCGGCCGCGCTTGCCCGCGTACGGCCGGACGACGGTCCGCACCTCATCTACGTTCCCGAACGGCCGTTTTCGCTCGACGGGTTCGTCGCGGATGTCCAGGCTGTCCTGAAACGGCGCGGCCGTTGTGTGGTGGCCGTCTCGGAAGGCATCCGCGATGAACAGGGCGAATCGATCGGCGCGAAGTTCGCGGGCGGCGAGAAGGATTCCCACGGCAATGTCCAGATGAGCGGCACGGGCGCCCTTGGCGATTACCTGGCCCGCCATCTCAAGGCGACGGCAGGCATCGCGCGCGTCCGAGCGGACACGTTCGGCTACTTGCAGCGGTCGTTCCCTGGTGTGGCGTCGAAGACGGATCAGAAGGAGGCGCGCGCCGCCGGCGCGGCCGCCGTCAAGGCCGCCCTGGCCGGACGGATCACGGCCGGCACGATTGCGATTTGCCGCAAGCCGGGCGCGAAATACGCCGTGACGTTCGAGCCGCAGCCCATCGCGAACGCCGCCAAGTTCACGCGCAGTCTGCCAGACGCCTACATCGCGGCGAATGGGCACGACGTCACGAAGGCGTTTCTCGACTACGCACGTCCGCTCGTTGGCGATTTGCCGCCGTGCGAAATCTTCTGATGCGCCTGTTCGCACACGCTAAAATCAACCTGACGCTGGAGGTTCTTGGTCGCCGCCCCGACGGCTACCACGACCTCCGTTCGGTTGTTGTGCCGATTCCGCTGGCCGACGAGATCGACCTCTTGCCGGCGGACGAGGGCGTCGTCTCGGTAACGGGCTGTCCGGACATTCCGCCGGAGAAGAACCTCGTCTACGTGGCGGCGCGTCTCCTGCAACGGACATTTCGGCGTACGACGGGTGTATCCATCACGATTCGCAAACGCATCCCCGCCGGCGCGGGGCTGGGCGGCGGGTCGGCGGACGCGGCGGCCGTGTTGAACGGTTTGAACGACATGTGGGGTCTGCGGATACCGAAAGCGGAACTCGCCGCTTTGGGCGCGGCCGTCGGGTCGGACGTGCCCGCGCTCGTGTTGGGCGGCCCCGTCCTGATGGAAGGGCGTGGCGAGCGCGTGACGCCGCTGCCACCGTCTACGATGCCCGACTTTTCGCGTTTCGTGTTGCGGACGCCGCCGGTCTTTTCCTCCACGCCCGCCGTCTTCCGCGAATTTCGGCCGGATGATCGCGGACGCGGACGGAACGATCTCCAACCCGCCGCCTGCCGGCTCCATCCGGAAATCCGTCAGGCGCTGGATGACCTCGAAGCCGACGGTTGCCGCGACGTGATGATGTCGGGCAGCGGGTCCGCCGTCTTCGGTTGGTGGACGGGCGTTGTGCTATAATGACGCCCATGAACGACGAGTCGGCAAAACAATTGGCGGGCGTCCGCAAAATCATCGTCCACGCGGGGCTGGCGCACATGGACGACATCATGTCCTGCGCCCTGGCCTATGCGTTTGGCGTCCCGCACGACGCCCCGATCGAACGGCGAAATCCGAAACCGGCGGAACTGGATAGTTCGGATGCGCTCGTGTTGGACGTTGGCGGCATCCACGATCCGTCTCGGTTGGATTTCGACCATCACCAGCGCGGGCGCGACGAGCCGCCGAAATGCGCGTACAAACTTTTCGCGGAGTGGTTGGGGGTGGACGACGAACTGGCTACGCTCTATCCGTGGTATGCGGCGTGGAATCTCATGGACGTGCAAGGCCCTTACGCCGTCGCGGCGGCGTTGGGTACGACGGCCGACAGACTGGACGGGTTTGTCGCGAACCCGCTGTCCGATTGGGCCGTGCGCCGGTTTGCGGACGATCCCGATTTGCGCCGCCGCATGGCGCTGACCCTCGGCAACGGCATCGACTTGACGCGCCGTTGCTGGCGGGACATCCAGGCGAAGATCGTCGTGCGGCAGATTGGCGGCTTCACGGTGGCCGACATGACGGGCTGTCTCACGGAGGAGGTCTCGCGTTGTTCCGAAGCGTGGATTCGTCTCCACCGTCCAAACTGCATCGTCACGAACGATTCGCGGGGGACGGGGTTGACGGTGTTGCGCTGCCACGACGATCCGCATCTCGATTTCGCCCGTTGCCGTGGCAAGGCGTACACGCTCTTCGCGCACCCCGGCGGGTTCATCCTCAAAACGACGACGCCGGACGCGGATCTCGCCGCCATCCTCGCCGACGCGCGAATCTGAAGAGAAGAAGGGAAGGGTCTTCGGCATGGATGAAAAGGAAACGATTGCCGCATTCGCGACGGCGCCGGGACGTGGCGGCGTTGCGGTTGTCCGCGTCAGCGGGCCGGATGCGTTCCGTATCGCGGCGACACTGACGGGACGGCCCGTCGGCCGTGACGACGCGGGGCGTTTTTTCCATGCGTCTTTTATGTCGGCGGGGAAGGTAATCGACGACGGCCTCGTGCTCGTTTTCGCGTCGCCGCGTTCCTACACGGGCGAGGACGTCGTTGAATTTCAAGGGCATGGTGGCGGCGTTGCGCCGCGCCGTGTGCTGGAGGCGTGTCTGGCCGCCGGGGCGCGGCTGGCGCGGCGCGGGGAGTTCACACAGCGGGCGTTTCTCAACGGCCGCCTCGATCTCGCCCAGGCGGAGGCCGTGATCGATCTTGTGGACGCGCGGACGGAACGTGCGGCGGACGACGCCGTGTGTCGTCTGGCAGGTGGCGGATCGCAGACGCTGGCGGCGTTCTACGCGGATGCGCTCGACGTGTCGAGCCGCGTGGAGCACGCGCTTGATTTCAGCGAGGACGAGCTTCCGCCGACGTTCGACGCGGCGGTGAAACGTGACGTGGACGCTTTGGTGGCACGGCTGACCCGCCATCTGGCGACGGCGCGGGATGGGAAGATGTTGCGTGAAGGGGCGCTCGTCGTGTTGGCGGGTGCACCGAATGCGGGCAAGAGTTCGCTCTTGAACGCGCTGCTCGGCGAACGCCGCGCCATCGTCTCGGATCGGGCGGGCACGACGCGCGACAGCATTGAGGCGTGGATGGAAATCGCGGGTTGGCCCGTGCGCCTTGTGGACACGGCGGGGTTGCGGACGACGGACGACGTGCTGGAGGCGGAGGGCGTCGAACGGGCGGAGGCGTTGATCGCGCGGGCGGATGTGGTGTTGGCGCTCGACTGCGATCTCGCGGGCGCGATGCGCATCCATGCGAAATGCGATTTGGGTGCGGGGCCGGGACTGAATGTTTCGTCGCGCACGGGTGCGGGGTTGTCCGCGCTCAAGGCCGCTCTGGCGGAACGGTTGGCCGCGCTGGCCGACCGCCCGGCCGATGCGGCGGGTGCGGACGTGACGACGCGGCAGAAGGCGTTTCTGGAAGACGCCGTGGCCGCGTTGCGCGACGCGCGTGTGGCGCTTGACCAGCCGGATTGGGTTCTGGCGGCGAACGGTCTGCGCACGGCGGCGGAATCGTTGGCGCGTCTTTTGGGGAAGGTCTATTCAGACGATCTGCTCGACGCGCTCTTCTCCCGCTTTTGCGTCGGCAAATGACCCGCTGGAGATTCTCCATTTTCCCCAAGATGGTTATATGCTACAATGCCGATTGATTCCCAAGGAACGATCTATGTTTTATGAGATGATCAAGAGAAAACGGGATGCCTGGCTCTCGCAGCCTGCCTGTCCCGTTCCTGTTTGATGTCATGGACGTGATGGACGGTATTTATCTCTTCCGCAATCCAGTTCAGATGATTCGCGCAATGTTGTCTTCCTCGTTCGCAGGTGGGTGCATCGGCGAGATAACGTCGAGAATTGTTAGAATCCTGTTTCCCTCATCTTCATTCGTTGAATACAAAACACAAAGTGTAAAAACGCCGCCTTTGCTCGGGCGGCGTTCGATTTTGGTTCATGGACTCTGGGAT
>CAZTHR010000012.1:0-19397 GCA_964613265.1 uncultured Lentisphaeraceae bacterium
TCGTTTGGGGCGTCGTCCACGTTCTTCGTGCGATTCCTCTCCTTCGCCGCATCGCCTGAGCCGCATTGCCCCCCCCCCCCCACACCCGTTGATTGGTTGCTAAAGTAGATGCACCCCTTCCGCGAAGCGCCCCCTTATCCCGGATGTAAAAAAAGGGGCGTAACGGCCTCCGCAGGGGGATGCTACTTGCGTTGGGGCGGCAGTGCGTTCAGGGAGCGAATCCCGAGAGAAAGGGCGTACGGTCGAGCGGCTTGCGCCTCCCCTGTTTGTCGGAGACATCCTTCGTGCGCTTCATGCGCAGCTCCACGGCGATTTTGCCAGGCGCGTGAAATTTTGATATGATGCGCACATTCGACTATCCGAGGAATATCCTTGTCATAAGAGGAAGGTTTGGCTATGAACATGAAGTGGTTGACGATGGCGATCGTCGGCGTCGGGGTTTTCGCGGGATTCTGCGCGGCATCGGCGGCGGATGAATCTGTGTTCGCCTGGCGCGGCGAAAAGGTCGTCGTCTGGTACGACGCGACGAATACGGCGGCGACGGCCGTGCTGGCGAAGCCGTCGTGTGCGCAGCCGTTCGTGCGCACAGGGTTGGCCATGCCCGTGAAGGGGGATGGCGAGGCGCTCTTTGCCGACCGCGTTGTCTGGAACGGCTCGACGCTCGTGCAGCCGGGCGAAGCCGTGCGCGTCGTCGCGGAAGTGGACGTGCCGCGCACGGGCGACGTGCCGGCCGACTTCACGCTGGCAAGTGGCCTTGACGCGCGGCGGTACGGGCTGTCCGTCAGCGACCGCGTGTTCCCCGCCGGACGCGACCGTCGGATGTTCCTCGACCTCTGGCAGCATCCATGGGCCGTCGCGCGCTACTATCAGGTCGCGCCGTTCTCAAAGCAGCACTACGCGAAGATGCGTCCGCTCTGGGAGCAACTCGCGGACGCGGGGCAGAAGACGATTACGACGACGATCATGAACCGTCCGTGGGCGCACCAGTGCTTCGACGCCTACGGCACGATGGTGCGGCACATCCGCACGGCGGACGGCGGCTGGCGATTCGACTATACGGTCTTCGATGAATACGTTGCGTTCGCGCAGGCGTGCGGCCTCGGCCCGCAGATCCACTGCTACACGCTCTGCCCGTTCCGTTTGAAACGTTATGACTGGGAGGACGAGAAGGGCGTGCAGCACACGGGGAACTTCGACGTCGGCTCGCCCGAATTCGTTGATTACTGGCGTGCGTTCTTGGGCGATTTTGCCGCGCATTTGAAGGCGAAAGGCTGGTTCGAGAATACCTACATCGCGTTGGACGAGCGTAGTCCAAACGAACTGAAGACCGCCTGCGATCTCGTGCGGAAGTACGGCGGGATGAAGATCGCCATGGCGGGTGACCGTCCGCCGAGCCAGTTTGACGGCATTGAAATCGACAACTTCTCCATTGCGCTGCAGTGCGTGACGCCCGCGTACATTTCCGAGACGCAGATGCGCCGCCGGCAGGGGCGCACGACGACCGTGTACGTCGCGGGCGGTAATCCGTGCACCGGCACGGCGCAGCCGCCGATCGACTGCACGTGGCTCGGCGCGTATCCCGGCGCGGTCGATCTTGACGGCTTCCTCCGCTGGGCGTACTGCTCCTGGCCGGCGAATCCAAACAGCGACACGACGTACAGCCCGTGGTTCGGGCGGTGGTCCGCCGGCGGCACGTACCTTGTCTATCCGGACGGGCCGTCGCTCCGCTATCTGGCCCTCCGCAACGGGTTGAACCTTTCAGAAAAAATCCACCGTCTCCGCGCCGAAGGCAGGGTGGACGACGCGCTCGCCGCCGTGCTGCGCGAATTCGACTACAAGGGCGCGAAGGCCTATCCGCCGCCGCCCGTCACCGCCGACCTCATTGCGCGTACGGCCGCGCAGGTTCACCGCGCATCGCGCACGGGTGCATCCGATGCCGCGTCGTCCGAGGATCTCTTCGCGCGGTTTGCGAATCCGCCCCGTGACACGCGGCCCTGGACGTACTACTTCTGGACGAACTCGCAGACGGATCGTGAAACGATTTCGGCGGAGATGGCCGACATCGCGCGGTTGGGTTTCGGCGGGACGCTGATCACGGATTCGCGCGGCTATTGGGATGATGAAGACCACGTCGTCAATCCGCCCGCGACGATTCGTTGGGGTTCGGACGCCTGGTTCGACCTCATTGCGCACGTGATTCGCGAAGGCGCGCGCCACGGCGTGAAGGTGTCGCTCAACGTCGCCGCGTCGGGCGGCCATTTGCGCGGGGATATGGACGTGGGCGCGGATTCGCCGAAATTCCTCAAGTGCCGCCGCTACCTGCCGGGCGATGCGTTCGAGAAACCCGATCTGCCGCATTACCGCGACGTGGCGGTCTTTGCCGTCCGCACGAAGGAGCCGGCCGTCCGCACGGGCTGGGCGAACGCGGGCGACGGGTTCCTGTCCATGGAAGGCAACGTTGGCAAGGCGGAGGACACCACGCGCTTCATCGTGTCCGACGCGCTGGACGTCCGCGCACTCGCGTCGGCGGCCGACGGGGCGACGCTTGGTGCGGACTGGACGATTCTTCGGTTCGGCTGGGCGACGCAGAAGGGGCGTGAACAGGACATCGACGTCCTTGACCGCCAGGCCGTGCGGCGGCATCTTGACCGCGCCGTCGCGCCCATCCTCGCACGTGTTCCCGGACTTGTCGGCAAGGACAAGACGTTCGCGGGCCTCTACAACGTGAGTTGGGAGGGGACGATGCCCACGTGGAGCGCGACGTTCGAGCAGGACTTCGCCGCCGACGCGGGGTATGCGTTCCGTCCGAAGATGCCCATCCTTGCGGGATTTCGTCTGAAGGGCGTTTCATCCGAAACGTTCATGCGCGATATGCGCCGGGCGCGTGGACGCATGATGGTGAACCATCTCTACGTGGCCGTGCGCGAATGGGCGCACGAGCATGGCATGATTGCGTTCTCCGAGTCGGGTGGCCCGTGGGGGCAGAAGCGCGATCCGCGGACATTTGGCGAGTGCGATCAGTTCGAGTTTCTGGACGGCAACGATTTCCCGCAGGGCGAGTTCTGGCCCGTACGCGAAAACGGGACGCATCCGTCCACCGGCCATGCCAATGCCAATATGCGTCCGTTCTACCGGGGAATTGTGGAGGCGGCGCACCGCGCCGGCAAGCGGATCAACTCCGTTGAGGCGTTCACCCACATGCACCGCCACTGGACGGTCGACCCGGCGTTTTTGAAGCCGTTGGGCGACATCGTGTTCGCCGACGGCGTCAACCTGATCGTCTGGCACACCTATACGACGTCGCCGAAGAAATTCGGTGTGCCGGGACTGGAGTACTTCGCGGGATCGCACATCAACCGCAACGTCACGTGGAACCGCGACCTGCCGGCGTTCATCCATTATCTGTGGCGCTGCCAGGCGCTCCTTCAGGCGGGCGACTGGGTGGATGACGGCGAGTTCGTGCCGCCGACTGAGAACTATCGGGCGTGGGGCCGTTTCCGCAAGGACGAGAAGGCGCAGTTTACGACGACGCACCGGCGGATCGGTGCGGCGGACGTCTTCTTCGTGGCGGGCGAAGGGACGGGCGAACACGTCTTCAACGCGCGCGTGGACGGCCGCGCCGTGGAAATCTGGGACGCCGTGCGCGTGACGCGCCAGCCCGCGCGGGTTGTCGGCGCGACGGCGGACGGAAAGACGCGCCTCGCGCTCGATCTGCCCGTGGGCGGCAGCTGTTTCGTCGTGTTCACGCCGAACGGGAAGGCGACGCCCGCGTTTGCGCCGGGCGAGGAAATCGCCGTGGCGGGTCCGTGGCAGGTTGCGTTCGCCTATCACGACGGCATCTCCGCGCCGCCGCCGAAGGCCGTGAAACTGGACACGCTTGTGGAGTGGACGACGCGCGACGATCTGCGCCATTTCGCGGGCACGGCGACGTACAAGACGACGTTCACCGTCCCCGCGTCCGTTCTCGGCCGGCGGATGCGGCTGGCGCTGGGCGACGTGCCGACGGGACTTGCGCGTGTTTTCGTGAACGGCGTGGACTGCGGCGTCGCGTGGTGTGCGCCGTGGGACGTGGACGTCTCCAAGGCCGTGCGGGCGGGGGCGAACGAACTGGAAGTCCGCTACACAAACAACTGGCACAATCGTCTCGTGGGCGATTGCGCCTTGCCGGAAGCGGCACGTGTCACGCGCTCGGTCGTGCGGTATTGGGAGAAGGCCCGCTACGCGCCGAATCCGAAGCGTCCGTGGGAGATCCGTCCGACGGTCTATTCGGGACCGTCCATCTCCGACCCGCTCCAGAAGTCGGGGGTGCTCGGCCCGGTGAAATTGGCGGTTGAAAAACCGTGAGAAAAAGCCCATTCGCCTTCTTGATATTTTGCGATTTTACCCCTTGCGTTCCTCCCCCAACTTCGGTATACTGTACGGGCTTGTCCAAGACAGGCCACTATAGCTCAGTAGGTAGAGCACTTCCTTGGTAAGGAAGAGGTCGTCAGTTCGATTCTGATTGGTGGCTCCAGTTTTGGCAAACACGGAAACTCAACTCACAGGAGCAGACAAATGGCAAAGGAAACATTCGATCGCGGCGGTAAGCCGCACGTGAACGTCGGCACGATCGGCCACGTCGACCACGGCAAAACCACTTTGACGGCCGCCATCACGCACGTGCAGTCCCTCAAGGGTCTCTGCAACGAAATCAAGTACGACCAGGTTGCGAAGGCTTCCGAGTCCGCCGGTCGTCGTGATGCTACCAAGATTTTGACGATTGCTTCGTCCCACGTCGAATACGCCACGGCGAACCGCCACTACGCGCACGTCGACTGCCCCGGCCACGCCGACTACGTGAAGAACATGATCACGGGCGCCGCGCAGATGGATGGCGCGATCCTCGTCGTGTCCGCCGTCGACGGCCCGATGCCGCAGACCCGTGAGCACGTGCTGCTCGCCCGTCAGGTCGGCGTGCCGAAGATTGTCGTGTTCCTGAACAAGTGCGACCTCGTCGACGATGCCGAAATGCTCGACCTCGTCGAAATGGAAGTCCGCGAACTCCTTTCCAAGTACGACTACGATGGCGACAACGCCCCCGTGGTTCGCGGCGCGGCCTATCCGGCCACGCAGGCGACGAGCGCCGACGCGCCCGAGTGCAAGTGCATCGACGAACTCATGGACGCGCTGGATTCCTACATTCCGGAACCCGTCCGTGAACTCGACAAGCCGTTCCTGATGCCGATCGAAGACATCTTCTCGATCGAAGGTCGTGGTACGGTCGTCACGGGTCGTATCGAGCGCGGCGTCGTCAAGGTTGGCGATGAAGTCGAGCTCGTCGGTCTCAAGCCGACGGCGAAGACGGCCGTCACGGGCGTTGAAATGTTCCGCAAGCTTCTGGACCAGGGCCAGGCTGGCGACAACATCGGCGCGCTGCTCCGTGGTATCAAGAAGGAAGAGGTCGAGCGCGGCCAGGTGCTCGCGAAGCCGGCTTCCATCACGCCGCACACCGAATTCAACGGCCAGGTCTACGTCCTCACGAAGGAAGAAGGCGGCCGCCACACGGCGTTCATGAAGGGCTATCGTCCGCAGTTCTACATCCGTACGACGGACGTGACGGGCGACATCGGCCTTCCCGAGGGCGTCGAAATGGTGATGCCGGGCGACAACGTTGCGATCGACGTCAAGCTCATCGCCCCCGTCGCGCTGGAAGAGAAGATGCGTTTCGCGATTCGTGAAGGCGGCCGCACGGTCGGCGCCGGCACGGTTTCGAAGGTGATCAAGTAAAAGTAGATCGTCTTCTGTGAGATGTCCGCCCTGCCCGGCCGCAGGGTTTTGGCGGGGCGGACAATTTCTCATTGACGGAGACGGAAGGATTTGATATAATGCCACGCGATTTGGCCATACTGGCGTGTACGGAATGCAAGCGTCGTAATTACACGACGACGCGGAACAAGCGGACGATGACGGAGCGTGTTGAGAAAGTCAAGTACTGCCCCTTCGATCGCAAGCATACGGTGCACAAAGAAGTCAAGTGATTCCCCGGTTAGGGTAGTAGCACAATGGCAGTGCAGCGGTCTCCAAAACCGCCCATGGGGGTTCGATTCCCTCCTACCCTGCCAATTTTTAGAGGGTGAAATGAAAGAGTTTATTGCAAAGGCGAGAGGGTTTTTCGGCGATGTGAGGAGCGAAGCGCGTCGCGTGACCTGGCCTGGTAAGCACGAGTTGTACGATTCCACGCTCGTGGTCATTGCTTTCATTTTCATTCTGGCCGTGACGACGTTGGCGTGCGACAAGGTCATTCAATTGTTCATCCGGCTCGTCCACGCGGGTGCGTGAGGAAAGGGCGTTCGCAGATGAAAAAGGAATGGTTCGTCCTCCACTGTCTTGTCGGCCAGGAAGGCAAGGTCAAGAAGTCGATTGAGGCCCGCATCCCGCAGGAGGAGATGCAGGCGTACATCGGCCGCGTCGAGATTCCCGAAGAGCGCGTGACCGAAACGAAGGACGGCAAGAAGCGCGTCATCAAGAAGAAAGTCTTTCCGGGCTATGTGCTGGTTGAGATGGCGTTGTATGACGACAGTGGCGTCCTCGACCGGGAGACGGGCAAGCGTCCGGTGGTCACGCGCACGTGGGACTTCCTGCGATTGACGCCGGGTATCATCGGCTCGTGGCTGATGCAGCGGCCGTTGCCGCTCAAGCCGGCCGAGGTGGAGGCGATTCTGTCGAGCAAGCCGGCCGAGCATGAGGCGAAAGCCCGGCCGAAGGTTCAATTTGCACCGGGTGAAACGGTGAAAATCAACGATGGCGCGTTCATGGGTTTGACGGGCGTCGTTTCAGTTGTCGATCCCGACAAGGGCAAACTCAAGGTTGATGTTTCCGTCTTCAGCCGCAAGGTCCCTGTCGAAGTCGAATATTGGCAGATTGAAAAGGTGACGGGGGAAGACCTTGCCACCATGGCGCCTGCCAGTTGAGACGTATCGTGCGGGCCGTTCGGACCGGTTGGATTGCCGGGAGGTTCGCAGAAAGTGAAGGAAAGCAATGGCTAAGAAAGTCAAGGGAGTTGTCAAACTCCAGATTCCGGCCGGTGCAGCGAATCCGGCGCCGCCGGTTGGTCCTGCCCTCGGTTCGGCGGGTGTGAACATCATGCAGTTCTGCAAGGAGTTCAACGCCAAGACGCAGAAACAGGCGGGGCTTGTTATCCCTGTCATCATTACGGTTTACCAGGATCGCAGCTTCTCGCTGCAGTTCAAGTCGCCGCCCGCGAGCGTTCTGCTCAAGAAGGCCGCCGGCGTTGCCAAGGGTTCGGGCGTTCCGAACAAGAACAAGGTTGGCAAGGTGACGAAGGACGATTTGATGAAGATCGTTGAAATGAAGAAGGCCGACCTCAACACGACGGACGTTGAAGCGGCGATGCGCATGATTGCCGGCACGGCTCGCAACATGGGCATTGAAGTCGTGGATTGAAAGGAGCGAAGCCATGGCCAAGCATAGCAAGAGATACAACGCGACGCTGAAAGAGGCGCCCAAAGCCCCTGTTTCGATTGAAGACGCGGTCAAGTTCATCAAGGCCCATCCGGGTTCGACGAAGTTTGACGAGACGGTCGACGTGTCCATGCGCCTCGGCGCCGACACGAAGAAGACGGACACGCCCGTGCGTGGCGTCGTCAAGCTCCCGGCCGGTTCCGGCAAGAAGGTTGTTGTCGTCGTCTTCGCGGGCGGCGAACATGCCGACCAGGCGAAAGCCGCCGGTGCTGATTTCGTCGGTCTCGACGATTTGATCGAGAAGGTCATGGGCGGTTGGACTGACTTCGACGTGGCGATCGCCACGACGGAAGCGATGAAGAGCGTCCGCAAGTGCGCCCGTGTCCTCGGTCCCCGCGGCCTGATGCCGAACCCCAAGACGGGTACGGTCACGGATGATCCCGCGACGGCCGTCAAGGAATCGAAGGCGGGCAAGGTTGATTTCCGTATGGATAAGACCGGAAACTGTTGCGTCGTCGCCGGCAAGTTGTCGTTTGAGGACGCGAAGCTGGTTTCCAACATCAAGGCCGTGATCGAGGCCGTCCAGTCTGCCCGTCCTCCGGCTGTCAAGGGCGAGTTCATCAAGTCCCTGACGATTTCGTCCACGATGGGCGTCGGCGTTCCCTGTGTGGTCGTTGCAGAGTAAGGAGTGTTGAATCATGAAAGACATGAAGAACAGGCCGAAGAAGAAAGACCACAAGATCCGGATTGAGAAGAAGGCGATTTTCACGGAAGTCGCGGAGCGCGTCAAGGATTCCGACTACTGCTTCATCGTCAACTTCGGTGGCGTTCAGGTCGCCAAGTTGTCGGCACTCCGTGCGGCGTTGAAGGCGCACGATTCCCGTCTGCTGATCGTGAAGAACACGCATCTCGCGATGGCGGCGGCCGAGAAGGGCTGGTCGGATGATGTCCACGCGATGCTCGCCGGCCCGACGGCCGTTGTCACGGGCAAGGGTGAAGTCACGGCCGTTGCGAAGGACGTCATGGACTTCGTCAACGCTTCCGAGGGCAAGGCGTCCGTGAAGGGTGCCGACTACGATGGCAAGATCGTGGACGCCGCGATGGTGGACGCGCTCTCCAAGGTTCCCGGCAAGGATCAGCTCCGTGCGACGTTGCTCATGCTCTTCAAGGAGCCGGCGACTCGTCTGGCGCGCGTCCTCTCCGAGAAGGCCAAGAAGGAAGGTGGCGAAGCCGCGCCTGCGGCTTGAGTCGCCGAAACGGTTTAAGGGTCGCATCGCGGATGCGGTGCGCTCCTTTCGTAAAACACAGAATCCCCGGCGGATGAAAAACGCCGTCGGTTGAAAAAGAAAGAAGACTAGAAATGACGAACGAAGAAATCATCAAGGAGCTGTCGGGCAAGACGGTTCTCGAAATCAACGAACTCGTGAAGGCCCTCGAAGAGGCGTGGGGTGTCTCCGCCGCTGCCGCCGTGGCCGTGGCCGGTCCTGCCGCCGGTGGTGCGCCTGCGGAAGAGAAGACGGAGTTCGATGTCGTCCTCAAGGGCGCTGGTTCGAACAAGATTGCCGTCATCAAGGAAATCCGCGCGATCACGGGTCTCGGCCTCAAGGACGCCAAGGATCTCGTCGAAGGTGCGCCGAAGACGGTCAAGGAAGGCGCTTCCAAGGAAGACGCCGAGAAGATCGCCGAGCAGCTCAAGAAGGCCGGTGCTGACGTCGAAGTCAAGTAATCCGCCGCCTGTAAAGGCTCGAGAAACGGTCGCGTGTTCGCACGCGGCCGTTTTTATTTTTATGCGCGAAAGGCTAGACACGGCGCGTTGGAAACGATAAAATAGGGGTTCAATCGAAGGAGTAGAACGAGGTATCGACATGAAGTTTTTTGCCGTTTGTGCGTTGTTGGCCCCCGCGCTGTTCGCCGCCGCGTCCGTTGACGCGGACGCCGTTCGTGCCGCCCAGGAGCAGTTCGCACTGTTCAAGCCAGATGCCGCGCGCCGGGCGATGGCCGATTTGAAGACGAACCCGAAGTACGACTACGCGAAGCACAACGCCGCCGTGGAGGCGCTGATTGCCCGTCAGGACGACGTGCGGACGGCGTTCAAGAAGGGTACGCCCGAGCAGAAGGCCGAAGCCGTCCGCCTCGTCGAAGGCTACCGCGCCGCGATGCTCGCGAACCCCGTTCTCGACTTCGATAGGATTCTCTGCGTCCATCGAAAGATTCATGGTGCGCGTACTGCGTTCGGTGGACGGGGCAGCGGCATGACTGGCCTCAACGCCGAGAACCACATGGTCGCCCCTCGCACGGGTTTCGAGAACGAAATTGGCGTTCTCTCCAATTTGCGCGGTACGCCCACGTTCACGCCGCTCTACAAGCCGGCGGACAAAACATCGATCGTCCGTGACATCGATCTCGACTTCGACGCCTCGCGCATCCTCTTCACCGGCTACAAGGGGACGAACAATCTCTTCGGCATCTACGAAATCTCCGCCGACTTCGCGAAGCGCACGGCCGAGATGCCCTATCAGACGCCGACGCTCGTCTCTCCCGAAGATGGTCATTACGATATCCAGTGGTGGGACGCCTGCTATCTGCCGAACAAAGACCAGGTGATTATGCTCGGCACGGCCGCCTACCAGTTCCTGCCCTGCGAGGACGGCAACATGCCGATGGCCGTCGCCTATCGCGTGGATCGCAAGACGGGCGAAGTTCGCCAGCTCACCTACGAGCAGGATTCCGACTACACGCCCACGATCACGCATGACGGCCGCGTCCTCTACACGCGCTGGGAGTACTCCGACCAGCCGCACTACTGGAGCCGCGTCCTCATGACGATGAACCCCGACGGCATCGGCCAGCTCGCCGTCTGGGGTTCCAACTCCTTCGTGCCGACGTTCTTCTACAGCGCGCGCACGATTCCGGGCGATCCCCACAAGATCACGATGATCGGCGGCGGCCACCACGACCGCGCCGAAGTGGGACGCTTCTTCATCGTCGATCCCACGCTCGCCCGCGCCTATCCGTTCCGCTACGACCCGCCGGATCGTGACTGGGGTCCCGCCCGCCACACCCTCCGTATTCCCACAAAGGTCTTCCCGAAGGAGAAGACGGGACTCGTGCATGAGTTCACGGGCTGGGGTCAGGATGTCGAGGGCGACATGGCCGATCCGTACACGATGAACCAGTTCGCGCGCGGCAAGCCCTACTTCCTCCATCCGTATCCGCTCAACGAGAAGTACCATCTCGCCGGCGTCAAGGCCGCGCCCGACGCGCTCATCGGCCTCTACCTTGTCGACGTCTTCGACAACGTCGTGCGCATTGCCGAGACGCCGGACGGCCTCTACGCCGAGGCGATTCCGTTCCAGCCTCGGAAGCGTCCGCCGATCATCCCCGACCGCAGCGACCTCTCCAAGACGACGTGTTCCGTCCACATTGCGGACATCTACAACGGCCCCGGCCTTGCGGGCATTCCGCGCGGCACGGTCAAAAAGCTGCGTCTCTTCAGCTATCACTACAACTACCACAAGACGGGCGGCCATTCCTCCACGGGCTGGATTGCCGGTCCGAACGGCCAGCGCACGTACCAGGATCGCGTGGAATCGAGCTGGGACGTCAAGCGTCCGCTCGGCACGGTCGAAATCGAGAAGGACGGCAGCTGCTGTTTCGAGATGCCGTGCAACGTGCCCGTCTCCCTCCAGCCGCTTGACGAGAAGGGGCAGGCCGTTCAGCTGATGCGCTCCTGGATCGTCGGGATGCCGGGCGAGCGCGTGTCCTGCACGGGTTGCCACGAGGACAACCGTTCGTCTGTCCACACGAAGCGCACGATTGCCGACGAGAAGTACTTCAAGGGGCAGATCCAGAAGATCCAGCCGCTCGACAAGGACGGCGTTCGTCCGTGGGGCTTCGCCGCCGAACTCTATCCCGTCGTGCAGAAGCGCTGCCTTTCCTGCCACGGCGATCCCGCCAAAGCGCCTGTCGCGAAGTTCGACCAGGGCGGCGCCGAGCCGGTCAAGGTCGAGCAGTTCACGAAGTACAAGCTGTCCGGCCGCCGTCTGTCGATGGAAACGCCCGAGGCCGCCTATCGGATGCTCCACCCGTACATCCACCGTCCCGGACCCGAATCCGAAGAGACGATGCTGCCGCAGATGGACTATCACGCCTCCACGAGCCCGCTCGTCCAGATGCTCCGCAAGGGCCACAAGGGCGTCGAACTCACCGACGCGGAGTTCCTCAAGATCTACGAGTGGATCGACCTCAACTGCCCGTACATCGGCAAGTGGAATCCGCCCGCGTTCAAGGGCGAGGGCGATCCCTTCATGAAGGCCGACCAGGCCGACCAGGTGGGGCGCCGCCTGGAACTCCAGAAAAAGTACGCCCGTGTGCCGGACAACCCGGAGGCGGAATTCGACCGCCACTACGCCACCGTGACGGGCCGTGCCGTGACGGCCGTCGCGCCCAAGCCGGCGCCCCAGCCGCCCGCCGCGCCGAAACTCGCGGGCTGGCCGATGACCGTTCTCCAGAGCGCGTCCGCCCAGCTTGGCGCCATCCACGAAATCGCGCCCGTGACGACGAAGACGCTTATCCTCGGCAACGGACAGTCCCTGACGTTCCGCCGCATTCCGGCGGGGCAGTTCGTGATGGGCAGTGCGACGGGCTATCCGGACGAATGGCCGCAGGCCGTCGTGAAAATCGCCAAGCCGTTCTGGATTTCGGAAATGGAAATCCAGAACCAGCAGTACAACGTCTTCGACCCCGAACACGATTCCCGCTATCAGGACGAGTTCGGTAAAGACCACGTGTTCCCCGGCCACATCGGCAACCACCGTCGGATGCCCGTTGTGCGCGTGACGTGGACGCAGGCCCGCGCGTTCTGCGCATGGCTCTCGAAGACGTGCGGCGTGAAGGCCGACCTCCCCACCGAAGCGCAGTGGGAGTGGGCGGCCCGCGCCGGTACCGACACGCCGTTCCCGTGGGGCGGCATGGACGACGACTTCTCAAAATGCGCGAACCTCGCCGATCGCGATACGCGCTTCCAGGTCGTCGGCTTCGACGGCGGCGGCAACATTCGGACTCGCCGTCCGTTCCGCATCGACCAGAACTATCCGCTCCACGACGAGCGTTTTATCGACGACTGGTTCAACTTGAACTTCGTCGGCCGCGCGAACTGCAACCGCTGGGGTCTGTACGATATGCACGGCAACGCGGCGGAATGGACGCGGTCTGACTATGCGCCGTATCCGTACGTGGACGGCGATGGCCGCAACGCCTGCAACCCGCAGACGAAGAAGGTCGTGCGCGGTGGATCGTACGCCTCGCGGCCGCGTGACGCGACGAGTTCGTTCCGTCTTCCTTACGAGACGTGGCAGACCGTCTACGACGTCGGTTTCCGTGTCGTGCTGGACGCGGAATAAAGAGGCGCGGAAGATATGTGCGCCGTACGCATCCTGTCGTGCGTCCTGTTGACGCTGGCTGTCGTGTTCGGCGCGGATGCCGCCGCCGATCCGTATGCCTACAAGAAAACCGTCCAGACCCGTCGCGCCCCGGTCGCGGTGACGACGAACACGGCCGGGTGCGTCGTGGCCGACTTCGATCGCGCGGCGTTTGGATTTCTGGAGTTCGTGCCACCTGTCGGCGCACGCGGTACGTACCGTGTGCGGCTTGGCGAACGGTTGACGGCCGGCGGGCGCGTGGACATGACGCCGGGCGCGACGATTCGCGCCGCCGAGGTTGAGGGCCGAATTTCGGCAGATGGCGTTTGTCGCGTGCCGCTTACGCCCGATCCGCGCAACACGCGCGGCGGCCGCGAGGGCGGCGCGATCGCGATTCCGCCAGAGCATGGCGTGGTGATGCCGTTCCGCTACGCGGAAGTCGTGTCCGCGCCATTCCCCGTGACGCCGGCCGTCGTACGCCAGGTTGTCGTCCACTATCCGATGGATCTTACGGCCTCCTCCTTCACGTGCAGCAACCCCGACCTCGTGAAAATCTACGACTTCTGCAAGTACTCGATTTTCGCGACGTCCTTCGCGGGTCTCTACGTGGACGGCGACCGCGAGCGCATTCCCTACGAGGCCGATGCCTATCTGAACCAGCTTGGCGAATATGCCGTCCATGCGGACTACTCGCTCGCCCGGGCGAGCCATGAGTATCTGATGGATCATCCCACATGGCCGACGGAATGGAAGCAGCATTCTATCAAAATGGCGTGGGCGGACTGGATGTGGAGCGGCGACGCGCGGTCGCTGGCGAAGTGCTACGACAGGCTTCGCAACGAAAAGCTGCTGTTGAACTTCGCCCGTCCGTCCGACGGCCTCCTCCTCACGGGCGGCGAACGTCTGCGCAACAGTTTGACGAACCGCGTCGGCGCGGCCGATATTGTCGACTGGCCGCCCGCCGAACGTGACGGCTTCGTCTTCACCGACGTCAACGCCGTCGTCAACGCTTTCCACTACCGCAACTTGCTGGAAATGGCCGACATTGCGCGGGCGTTGGGCAAGACGTCCGACGCCGAGGCTTTCACGGCGCGGGCGCGGCGCGTCCACGCGGCGTTCAACGCCGTGTTCTTCGATGCGGCGCGGGGCGCCTACCGCGACGGCGAGGGAACGGATCATGCCTCGCTCCACGCGAACGCCGCCGCGTTGGCGTTCGGTCTTGTGCCGTCTGTGCATCGTGCGTCCGTGGCGGCGTTCTGCGCGGCGCGTGGCATGGCCTGCAGTGTCTACTTCGCGCAGTACCTGCTGGAGGCGCTCTTCGAGGCGGGCGAAGCGGACGCGGCCATGCGGCTCATGACGTCGGGCGGTGACCGCAGTTGGCTGGGGATGCTCGACCAGGGGGCGACGATGACGATGGAGGCCTGGGCCGTCAAGTACAAGCCGAACCTCGACCTCAACCACGCCTGGGGCGCCGCGCCGCTCAACGTGGTTTCCCGCTACGTTCTGGGCGTGACGCCGCTTGAACCCGGTTTCAGGAAAATTCGCATCCGTCCGCAGATCGGGTCGCTGGTGCGCGTCGCGGGGCGCGTCCCGACGGCGCAAGGCCCTGTGGACGTCGCCATCGCGCACGGGACGCTGACGGTGACAACGCCTGCGCCGGCGCGAATCGAATTTGCGGGCGTCGTGCGCGACGTCCCCGCCGGGCGGCATGAAATCGCCGCGCCGAAAGCGTCTGCGACGGTTGAACGACGCTGGTCGCTCGCGGGAACGTTCGCCGAACTGAACGGGGATTGCCCGTTCCATGCGTCCGATGCGCGTGGGGAGGGGCTGGACACGAACAAGGTCTCCTTCGTGGTCGATGCGGGCCGGCCGGTGTTGCGTCTCCGCGACGGCGGCGTCTGCCAGGTGAATGACGACCCGCGCTACGACCTCGTGCCGGGGCTGAGGCTGTCGTGTCGCGTGAAGTTCGACACACTGGATCTGGCGCCGGGGCATGGCTGGCAGACGATTTTCGGCAAGGGGCCGATCATGTCGCGTGGTGCGTTCCTGTTGCGCGTCAACCCGTCCGCCGAGGATGGCCGTTTTGGGTTCTTCCTCAATTTTGGCGATCGGCCCGAGCCGCGTGTCGTCTCGAAGGAGCCGGTCAGGGCGGGCGTGTGGTACGACCTTGCGGCCGGTTGGGACGGCACGAACGCCTGGCTGACCGTGAACGGCGAAACGACGCGGGTGCGGCGGACGGGTCCCGTCTCCGGCTGTCTGGCGCCGCTGGTCGTGGGCGCGTTCGATGGGCGTCTATCCGATTTTGCCGTTTCGTCTCCCATGCCGTCGACGCCGCCGGATGTCACGGAAACGCATCTGGCGCAGGTGTTCCGCCTTGCGTGCGCGGCGACGTTTGATGAACTGCCGTCGGGCGAGACGACGCTTCTGTCGCGTCCAAACGAGTTTCTCTTGCGCTACGACGTGCGGAAGGGCGATCCGCCGGGACAGGGCTATTTCGGTTTTTGGGTCTTTCTGAACGGCGGGTGGGAGCCGCGCGCGTCCGTTTCGGTGCCGATTGAACTTGGGCGCCGCTACAACGTCGCCGCGTCGTGGGACGGCCTCACGACATCGCTGCACGTCGACGGGCTGTGCGACACGCAGGCTCGGTCTGGTCGTGTCGTACCGAACGCGGCGCCGATGCGGAAGGGCGTGTTCAAGGGGCGGATCGACGACGTGTCCGTCCGCGTCCAGAAAATCGCGCGGTTGCAGCTGGACGATTGTCGGACGGTTGAACTCCTGCCGCGCGCGGGGCGGAACGTGACGTTGAAGGGCGCGTTGTCCGTGAACGGGTCGTTGCCCGTCTCGAACGCGCACGTCGTCGTGCAGACGCCGCCGGGCGTGTCGGTCGTGCCGGCCGCGTTCGACCTGCCGGTGCTCGATCTGGGCGGCCGCTATCCGTTCACGCTCGTCGTCGATCCGGGGACGAACCGTGTGTTCAACGTCTGTTTGAAGGCGACGGCGGCGGACGGGTATGGGCTGGGGACGTTCAACCACAACGTCGCCGTGATGCCGGCCGAGGATCCGGATTTTTCGGCGGCGGCGTGGAATCCGCCCGTGCGGCCGACGAAGACGTACCACGTGGATGCCGCGCACGGCGACGATGCGCGTGATGGTCTTTCGCCCGCGACGGCGTGGCGGACGTTCGCGCGCGCGAAGGATCTCGTATTGGGGCCGGGCGAACGACTCCTGCTTCGGCGCGGATCGACGTTCAACGAGGAACTGCGCCTCCGTGCGAAGGGCGCGGTCGACAACTGGGCGGAGATTGGTGCGTACGGCGAAGGGGCGCGGCCGACGATTCGCCGGAATCGGTTCATTGACGACCGCTGTGCGCGGATTTTCAGTGACGGGCATCTCGTCGTGCGCGACTTGGTTGTCTGCAACGCGGGGAAGGGGCTGGGCATCGAATGTTCGCCCACGAACGCGGGCGGGCTGCTTGTCGAACGCTGTCTGGCGCATCATATTGAGGGTCTGTACCGTTTCAACGCGCACGGCATTCCCGAGTGGCGTGACCGTTCCGGCCCGTTGCACGGCCCTCGCGGTGGCATTGGCATTGGAGGGACGGTGCGCGGCGCCGTTCTGCGCGACTGCGAGATGTACCAGTGTTCGGCGGGGTTTGCCGTCGTTGGCCGCGACGTTTGCGTCCAGCGCGTCTTCTGTCATGACAACGCCTGCCACAACACGTCCCCGCATCCGTTCATGACGTCGACCGACTGCGCGTGGCTGCTCGATTCGATTTTCGACGCCTCCGGCTGGAACGCCTCGGCCGGCACGATGGGTATCATGCTGGCGCGGAACGACGGCTACGTGATTCGCAACTGCCACTTCCTCAACCAGCCGGATTCGGGATCGCACGACGAAGGTGGTATCGACTTCGAGGCGCAGGGGCAGAATTGTCTGATCGACCGCTGCACGTTCCGCAACAACGCGGGTGCGGCGATCGAGGTGCTGGGGCTGGTCACGCCGCAGGCGAAGAACACGCATATCACGCGCTCGCGTTTCGACCGCAACAACGTCGCGCTCAAGCTTGGCCCGTCGGAGATTTTCATCTGGGGCGGTACGAAGGATCCGCGGATTGTCTGCTCGAACGGTCGCGTCGACGGCAACGGCTACGTACTGCATCCAGGCGTCTGCTTCTATACGAACCAGGCCGAACGGACGCGGGCGGACTGGACGGTCACGAACAACGTGCAATACGCCTCCGCCGCCGAACTCGACCGTGCGTTGCCGTGGAACAACCCGCCGCAGGTTTCCGCCGGCGACGAGATTTGGACGGACGATCCGCGCGTCGCCCTTGCGGGCGTCTGTTCTGACGACGCGCTCCCGACGCCCGCCGCGCCGGCGCTTGAATGGGAATTGCTCGAAGGGCCGGGAACGGTGGCCTTTGCGGACGCGCGTTCGGCGCGGACGACGGCGACGTTCGCGCAGACGGGCGACTACCGTCTGCTGCTCAAGGCGGACGACGGCGAACACTGGCGCACGGCGCGGACGGCCGTCCACGTGTTGCCGAAGGGCGCACGTGTCGTCCGGGCGTGGAACTTTGCGCGAAACCACGATGCGGAAGGTTGGACGTTCGAGGGACTGGGGACGACAAAGGAATTCTTCAGGGCCGCGAAATCACGTTGGGACACGTTCGCCAATCCCGTCCATCTGGTCTGCGGCGATTATTTCGTGCTGGCGATCAAGGAGGCGACGCAGCCGCGCCTGTTCTCGCCGGACGATTTGGATCTGGCGTTGGACGGCTCGCAGGCGCTCGTGCTGCGTCTGCAGAACCACACGAACGCGCGGCGTATGCGCCTCTCCTTCACGACCCTGCAGAATCCGAACTGGGCGCAGGCGCGAACGCTTGACTTCGATGTTGTGCCGAACGACGAGTCGGACACGGTCTACCGCGTACCCTTGCCGGGTACGGGCGTCGTCAAGCAGTTCCGCTTGGACTTTTCGGCGGATGGGACGCCCGTCACCGGCACGTGCCGACTGGACTATATTTGGTTTGGCCGTCTGCCGTGACGGGAAAGGGCGAGTTGGCGGTATGCGGTTTTATTGGATTGGTGCACTCCTCGGCGGGTATTGTCTGAAACGTTTCGGACCGTTCATGGCACTCCTCGGTTCGATTCTCGGGTGTTGGATCGAGAGTAAGATCCGCCAGGAGACGGGGACGGGCGGAATGTCGGGATCGGCGTCGCGGGCGGCACAGGAACGCGCGTTCTTGCGGGCGTTTTCGGCCATGCTGTCCAAGATGGCGAAGATGGACGGGCGCATTTCCGAGGACGAAGTGCGCTACTGCGAGCGTATTTTCGACCAGCTGGGGTTGCGGGGCGAGAAACGTACGTTCTGCATCCGCGTGTTCCAGACGGCGAAGTCGGACGCGAAGACGGTGTACGATTATGCGGCGGAATTTGCGCAGGCGCAACCGAATCGGGCCGTCCGCGAAATCGTCTATGAAATTTTGTGGGATTTGGCGTGCATCGACGGGGCGTTGTCGTCGCAGGAACTGGACGTCCTCGAAAACGTTGTTCGTTTCCTCAAAATCGATCCGCGAAACTTTTCGTTCCAACGCGATCGCCACGGTCTCGGAGGTGGGCGTTCGTTCGGCGGCGGCGAGGCCGCGTTCGCGTCGAATCGACCCGATCCGTACGACGTGCTGGGTTGCAGCCGGTCGGACAGCGACGACGTCGTGAAAAAGGCGTATCGACAGAAAGCGAAAGAACTGCATCCGGATCTCCTGCGGCAGAAAGGGGTGTCCGACGAGTTCATGAAAACGGCGAATGAGCAGATGGCGCGGCTCAACGCCGCATGGGACGAGATTCGGCGGGAGCGCGGACTGTGAAGCGACTGGTGTCCTTCTTCCTTGTGGCGCTGGCGTTGGGGCTGGCGCCGGGGCCGGACATCCTGTTCGTTTTTTCACAGTCGCTTGCGCAGGGTTCGATGGCGGGGATGTTCGTCACGTTGGGATTGTGCACGGGGCTGTGTGTCCACGTGACGCTGGCGGCATTGGGCGTGGCGAAAGTTTTGGAGACGTGGCCACGTGCGTTCCAGATGGTGACGTGGTGCGGCGCCGCGTATCTCGTGTGGCTCGGCGTCGGCGCGTGGCGCAGCGCGGCGGTCGTCGCGGTCGATGGTGGTGGTACGGTGTTGTCCGCTGGGCGGCTCTATCTGCGGGGAATTGTGATGAACGTCTGCAATCCCAAAGTGATTCTCTTTTTTGTTGCGCTATTGCCGCGATTCATCGTGCAGGAGAAGGGACATGTGACGCGGCAGTTCTTGACGTTGGGACTGGTGTTTGCGCTGGCGACGTGGCTCGTCTTCAGCGGTGTGGCGATGTGTGGCGGCGGATTGGCGCGGTTGCTGTCGCGTGAACCGAGCGCCACGGCGATTCTTCAGCGCTTTTCGGCGTTCGTCCTCTTCGGTCTCGCCGCCTGGATTGCCTGGATGAACCTTCGTGTGTCGCCGCCGAAAAAATAAGGTTTTCTTCCTCGC
>CAZTHR010000013.1:0-16369 GCA_964613265.1 uncultured Lentisphaeraceae bacterium
TCCGCCAAGTGCGAGAAGCGCACGGTAGCGGCCGTCTTTCGCGACTAACTCGTCGTGCGAACCGGATTCAACAATCCGGCCGTTCTCCAGATAGCAGATTTTGGTCGCGTGGCGAATCGTCGTCAGCCGATGGGCGATGATAATAGTCGTACGGCCGGCGGCAAGCCGTCCGAGCGCCTCCTGCACCGCCGCTTCGGCGAACGTGTCAAGCGCACTCGTCGCCTCGTCGAGAATGAGAATCGGCGGATTCTTCAGAAACACGCGCGCAATGGCAATCCGCTGGGCCTGTCCGCCGGACAGCCGCACCCCCCGCTCGCCCACGGGCGTTTCCAACCCTTCCGGCAGTTCCTTGACGAAGTCCGACAAATTGGCATCCGCCAGCGCGGACAGGAGACGGGCCTCGTCCGCCGAAGCATCGCCCAAAAGCAGGTTCTCGCGAATCGTCCCGTCGAACAGGAACGGCCGCTGTGCCACCATGCCCATGGCGGAACGAAGCATCCGCTTGGGGAGGGTGGCCGTGTCGTGTCCGTCCAGCAGTATCCGCCCCTCGGTGGGATCGTAGAAACGCGGCATAAGCGCAGCGATGGTCGACTTGCCGCCACCCGACGGGCCGACAAAGGCACACACGCCACCGGCGGGAATGATCAGCGACGGAATGTCCAGCACGTCCTTCGTCGTGCCGGGATAGCGGAAACGGACGTTCCGAAACTCGATTCGTCCCGCACACGCGGGTGAGGAGACGAGGGGTTCACATTTCGCGCGGCATGCGTCCCCGTTCGCCTCGCGCGCCACGTCCGCTTCCGGCGGCTCTTTCAGCACCTCCAAAAAACGGCGGCAGCCCACAAGGCCTTGCTGGAACATGTCGAGGAAGTTGACGACGCGCATCATCGGCATCGTCACATAGCGCGAATACATATAGAACGCGAACACCTGGCCGAACGTCGCCGAATCCCGTGCGACCATCCAGGCTCCAAGCGCAATGTAGAGAAGCGAATAGCCCTCCAGCATCAACTGCGTCCCCGCATTCAGCGGCGCATAGAGCGCACTCATCCGCTCGAACGAACGGCGGAAGCGGTCGTTCACGCGGCGGAAGGCCATCCGCTCGCGATCTTCACAGGTGAAGCTCTTGACCTCGCGGATGCCCTGCACGGCATTCTCCACGTGCGCGGCAAAGGCGGCGGCCTCTTGCCGGTTGCCGCGCCACGTGGCGTGGATGCGTTTCTGGAACGCGGCGGCGAAGGCGAGAATGAACGGCACGGGAAGAAGCGTCCACGCCGCCAGCGTGGCGTTGAGCGTGAACATCACCGCAAACGAGCCGGACAACATCAGCACGATTTCGACAAGCGCCTCCGGCATCAGATGAACTGTCGATCCAACCTGGCGAAGGTCGCCCGTCATGCGGCTCAAGACCTCCCCCGTCTTCGTGCGGTCGAAATAGGCGAACGGCAGCCGCTGGATATGGTCAAAGAGGCGTTCGCGCATTTCCGCCTCGATGCGGAATCCGAGGCGTTGTCCGCACAGCGTGCCGCCCCACTCCAGTGCCGCCGACAGAATCGCGAGCGCGGCGAAGACAAGTGCGGCCCAGCCCGTCGCCGAGAGATCGCCCGCCGGGAGATAGACCTGAAAGACCTTGAGCGCGACCAGAGGAATGACTAACTGCAACCCGCTCCGCGCCACGCGGCAGACGAGATCGACCGTCATCAGCCGAAGATGATGCCGATAAAATCCGCACAGTGCGCGGACGGCTTCGCGGATGCCGACCGTCACGCCTCTGCCGTCTTTCGGCGGGGACGTGAACAGCATCCCCACATTCGGCGGCGGCATCAGACGCCTCCTTCCGTCGGCGGCTCGGCGCGAACGATTTCCAGTTTGCAGTCGGCGACAAGTTCGAGCAGCTCGAGGTCGTGCGTGATGAGCAACACGGCGCCGCCTCGGTTCGCATAGGCTTTCAGTTCCTGCGCGATGATGCGCATGTTGCGTCCGTCCAGTCCGCTCGTCGGTTCGTCGAGAATGAGCAGTTCCGGACGCTTCATGAGCGCACAGGCCACGACCAGCCGTTGCTTCTCGCCACCGGAAAGAGAATGGGGATGACGCGCCTTCAAGGATGTCAGTCCGAACACCTCCAGCCAATGCGCCGCGTCTTTCCGACATGTCGCCCGGTCGAGACGGCGCGGCGCGGAAAAGAGCAGTTCCTCTTCGACCGTGCGCATGTACAGTTGAATGTCCATCTGCTGCAAGGCAAAGGCGGCGTGTGCGCGACGTTGGCGCGGCGTTCGTGCCACACCCTCGAACGAGATTTCACCCTGGGCGGGCTTGAGAAGTCCGCAGAGCAGACGGGCCAGCGTCGTCTTGCCGGCGCCGTTCGCGCCGACAATTGCCGTGATTGCGCCGCGCGGAAGTGTGGCGGAAAAGTCGCGGTAAAGCCATTCCGTTTTCTTTGAGTAGCGGAAAGAGAGATTGCGAATCGCGACGGCCGTACCGTTCGTCGCGCAGAGCGCCGCCGCCGTGCCGAGGGCGGGACGCGCCACGCGCACCTGGCGCAAGCCCCAAGACGGACAGTCGGGATGCGCGGCCAGGCGATCAAGCACCTCGCCGTCCGAATCGCGCCGTGCGTGAAAGACGGGCCGCCCGTCCTTGAGTACCAGCAAACTGTCCAACACGCCGCGCAACCAGTAGAGGCGATGATCGACGATGACGAGCGTCACGCCGTGTCGCTTGAACGTGCGGCACAGGTTCGCGAGGTCGACCGTCGCCTCCGACGAGAGATTGGCCGTCGGCTCGTCCATCACCACGATGTCCGCGCCCGCCGCCATGACGGCTGCCAACACGCATTTCTGGCGTTCGCCGGACGACAGATTGAACACGGAACGCGCCGCCAAGGGCGCAAGGGCGAACGCCGCGAGCGACGTTCCCACGCGACGGCGAATCTCCTCCTGCGGGACGCATTGCCATTCGAGCGCGAGCGCAACCTCCTCCTGCACAGTCGTCGCCATGATCTGCTCCTCGGGATTCTGCAAGACCGTGCCAATGCGCCGCGACACCTCTTCCAAGGGCGCGGGGAATCGCAAGTCAAGGACATTGAGCCGTCCGTCCAGACGGCCCTTGAAGTGATTGGGAACAAGCCCGTTCAGAATGCGCAGCAACGTGGACTTCCCGCATCCGCTCGCGCCCGTGACGAGCATCACCTCGCCTTTCTTCAACGTGAACGACACATCCGAAAGCGAGGGCGTGTCGCAGAACGGATAGCGGTAGGAAAGGCTGTCGGCGGTCATGGCGTTCATTTGAAATCTCCTGACGCTTGAGACGTGGAGGACGGTTCGACGGCCTGCGGCCGCTGTCCCATGCCCCTTCGCGCCGTCTTGGGAATGTGGGCCTCCCAGACGCAAAGCGACGCGGCGAAAAGCGCGGTGAGGGACAGCACGACGAAATCGAGATGACGGAAGCGGAGCGTCCGCAATTGCGTGGGACGCTTCGCGTATCCCACGCGCTTCATCTCCGCCGCCATCGACAGGTTGTCCGCCATGCGCAGCGTCCGCACCACAAGCGGCACGACAGTAAGGCGAATCGTCTGAAACGGATGCAAAATCGCCGAACCAAAGCCGACGGAAAATCCGCGCATCCGCACGGCGTCGCGCAGTTGGCGAATCACGTCCACGAACTCCGGTACGAAACGGCAAAAGACCAGAAGCGGAATGAAGAGGCAGCGCGGCAAACGCACGCTCTTCATCGTGCCCACGAATCCCTGGACGGAGAAGTTCAGGCCAATGGCGAGGAGGACGTTCATCGACGGAATGGAGCGGAGGAACGGCGTGTGAAAGCCGTCCAGCGCACCGGCCATCATCTTCGCCATGCCCGCGCCCGGAAACGCCCACAGGAAGAGACGAGACGAACCGTAGATAATGCCGAGCGACAGAAGCGTCATCACGAGCATCAGCAAATAGGCCCCCACAATGACCGCGTAGCGGCGCGTCTGGAGCAGGTAGACGAACGTGAGCGCGGCCATCGTCGCCAGCGTGGCGTTGGACGAGAGATAGAGCGTCGCGGACGTCACGACGAGGGAGACGAGAAGGCGCGTACGAATGTCCAGCACGTCGTGCCGGCACAGCGTCGCATCGGGATCAAACTTCGCGGATAATGCCGGCATGGCGCAACTCCTTTACAAACTTGGCCCCGCACGGGAGACCGATCAGCAAACAGCCGAGATACCCCAGGACGATGAACACGCCGGCCACCGCGACCATCGCCAGGTTCTCACGCGCATGGACGAGCGAATAGCCAAGCGACAGGGCGCGTCCGAGAACGTCGTACACCGCCACGCCCACGAGCACGGCGCCCATGCGCCGGTAGCCGCCGAACGCCGCGATGAGCGCATCGCTTACGAGCGCCGCGACGAGAAAGCCCGGCAGGAGCAGGCTCATGCCGCCGCCCGCGATGAGAAAGGAAATCGCCTGCCCAACGAGCACATACAAGGCCAAGACGCCAAACTTGCGCACCCGCGCCACCAGCACGACCAGCAACGCCGTGGCGATGCCGTTTTTCAAGAAGAGCGTCAACGGATTCATGCCCCCACCGAGAAGCGCAATCATGAGCGAAACGACTTTCGCGAGCGCGGTGAAAAGTCCGACCGCCACCAACGATTCCGTATCCCAGTAGAACCGCCGCGTCATGGCCTGTGTCCTCCGCTGTGCGCCGCCATGTGAAAGCCCGTGAGGAGCGCATTGAGCTTTGTCTGGTAGTATTCGCCGAGGCGCGTCAGACGAAAACGCCCGTCCTGCCGCCGCCACACGCCCGCCGCAGTCCAGTTTTCGAGAATGGGCGAGAAGTCTGTTTCGGGAATCTCAGCCGGGTCGAACCAGCCTAAGTCCGTCTGGCGCGTGAAGCGAATCGCGTCGCGGCGCATCGGCGGATTGGCGACGACATTGGCGAGTGGCTTCAAGCCGGCGTCCACGGCCTTGATGTACGCGGCGAGGTCGCCCTCCTGCATGAGACTCCAGTCGCCGATGAATCCGCCGGCGCCACAGCCGAACGGAACCATGTCCACGCCAATCTTCGCGTAGGTGTTGTAGAGGTTGCGTTCGAGCGCGTTGCGTCCCCAGTGCGTCGTGGAAAGCTGTTTCCAGCCGTGGGCGGCAAGATAGTCGCTTGCCTCCGCATGGCGGGCGAGACGTTCTTCCTCCGTCCAGTTCCCTTCCTTCGCGAGCCGCTGCGCGAGCGGCATCCCCGGCACGACCTTGAGCGAGTAGAGATCGACGCCGTCGAGCGTAGATTCAAGATGCGCGGTCTGGACGTTCCGATCCATCCAGTCCGTCTGCGTCTGCCCCGGAAGACCGTAGATGAGATCCGCGACGAGCGCAATCCGATCCCCGCAGATTTCCTTGATGCGCGCGAGGCGGTGCAAAGTCTCCTCGCGCGAAAGACGGCGTCCGAGACTGCGGCGCAAGTCCGTCTCGAAACTCTGCACGCCGAACGAGAAACGGCTGACGCCCGAATCGAGGCAGGCGCGGACGCGCTCATCGTCAAACGCGAACAAGCGGCCTTCGACGGTGAACTCGCAGTCAGGCGCAAGGTTGAAGCGCGCGTGGAGTTTTCCGATGAGCCGCCGCAACTGGTCAGCCGTCAAGGCCGTGGGCGTCCCGCCGCCAAAATAGACGACATTCACCGGTTTGCGCGTAAAGACACCCTCGTCGGCCACGCGGTCAATCTCCACGAGCAGACGCTTCACATACGCCTCGATCGCCGCGTCGTCCGCGCGGTTGCGGTAGAAGCCGCAGAACGAGCAGCGGCTGATGCAGAACGGAATGTGGACGTAGATGACGAGCGGGCCGTCGGCGGCAGGACGCAGCGACATCCAGACCTCCTCTGCGGCGCGCACATCGCCGCGCGCCATCATGCCCCCCATCATCTCGCCGTGTCCGCGCCCCTTTTCGGAGAGCCTTTTCATCAGATCCGCCCTGTCGGACGGAAGCAGAAACGGATTCATTCAGACACACCTCATTTCTTGTTCGTGTTTCACTTTCTCAAAATTTTACAGTCTCGCCAGTGCATCGGGGTCGTTGGAATAGCGCAGGGCCTCCGTGCGCGTGATGTGCCGCTGCCGCACGAGTTCCAGGAGCGAGCCATTCATCGTCACCATGCCCTGTTCGCCGCCAAGTTCGATGAGCGAAGGGAGCTGCCGCTCCTTCTTGTCGCGAATCGAAGACTGAATCGCCTTTGTGGAGGTCATGATTTCCGCGCAGAGGGATCGTCCCATGCGGTCGCTCCACGGCACGAGCTGCTGTGTGATCACCACTTTCAGGTTGGCCGCGAGGCGTTCGCGTACCTGTTGCTGCTCCATCGCGTCGAACGCGCTGATGAGACGGCTGACGCTTTCCGCCGCGCCGCTCGTGTGCAGGGTCGCAAACGTGAGATGCCCCGTCTCCGCCAGCGTGAGCGCCGCGTCCATCGACGTGCGGTCGCGCATCTCGCCGAGCAGCACGATGTCCGGGTCTTCGCGCAAGACGGCGCGGAGCGCGTTGTGGAAACTCGCCGTGTCAGGTCCCACCTCGCGTTGCGAGACGAGGCACTTGTCGGATGCGTGGATGTATTCCACGGGATCCTCGATGGTGAAGAGGTGTTCGTTTCGCGTCTGGTTGATGTGATGGAGAATACTGGCGAGTGTGGTCGTCTTGCCGCTGCCCGTCGCGCCCGTCACGAGGACGAGCCCCTGACGCAGACTACAAATCTCTTCCAGTAGCGGAACGGGAAGTCCCAGTTCGTCAAACGAAAAGAAGCGGTTGGGCAGAAGACGAATCGCCCAAGCAAGGCGGTCGAGCTTCCAGTAGGCGTTGATGCGGATGCGCCGATTGCCGGACACGGTGGCCGCGCCGTCATATTCACGCTTGCGGCGCAACGTCTCCAGTCCCGACTCGCCGATAAGCCGCGCCGTCACGTCGTCGAACGGGAGGACGGCAAGTTCCGGCGGAACGGCCACGTTCCGCAGATAGCCGTGGACTCGCAACGTCAGCTGGCCGCCGTCGAACCAGTGGAGGTCGGTCGCGTCGGCGGCGACCATCATGTCGAAGAGCGGATCGAGAACGGGATCAGTCATCGATTTTCAGCCCCTTGCCGTCCTCGCCACGCGGCATCCACTCAAAATCGTCGTCCTGGTTGAACAACGTCTTGTCCTCGTCTGCCGCCGTCTCGTCCGCTCGTGCCGCCGCCCGTGCCGCGCGCGCGGCGGCGGACGTGCCGAGGATTTCGCGGAGGTTGCGTCCGTCCTGCACATTCCGACGCACGAAGTCGAACGCGGCGTCCTGCGCCATCGACGGCATCTTGATGACGGTCGGACGAATCAGCACGAGGAGTTCGGAGTCGGCGATTTCGCGCGACGTGTAGCGGAAGAGCGCGCCGAGATACGGAATGTCGCCCACCCACGGGATCTTCCGCACGACATCGCTCTCGTCGTGCTGCATCAATCCGCCCAGCGCCACGGTCTGTCCGCTTTGCGCGACAATCGACGACGTGATGATCTGAAGGTTTACCGGAATGGTCTCGTAGTTCACTTCGTTCTCGCCCGTGCCATACGAAATCTTTGTCGGATGGTTGTCGTCCGTCGACGCCCGCTCCTGCATGACGCGCAGGGTGACCGTCCCGTCGGCGTGGATCTTCGGCGTGATCACGAGCGACATGCCGACCTGCCGCCGCTGAACCTCGGCGTTCACGGTCTTGACGATGACCGGATTGTCCCCGCTCGTGACGGACTGCTTCTCCTCCTGGTTCAAGAGCAGACTCGTCTCGCGTCCGATGAAGACGCGTGACGCCTCATAGTCGGCCACGAGAAGGCTGGGCGTCGCAATGGTGCGCACCTTTCCCCGCTGGTTGTACAGCTTGATCCGAACCTTGTAGTGGTCGCTCAGAATCTGAAACACGGGATGTCCGCCAAGCCCGGCGAGATTGTCGAGCGCGAGCCGTCCCGTCTCTTGCCGCACGTTCATGCCCTGCGAAAAGCCGCCTTCGAACAGCGCATCCGAATGACCCGACTCTGCGCCCAGGAAGCTGATGTCGCGCTCTTTTTCGTCCGTGATGTCAAGCTGCAGCACGCGCATTTCCAGCAGCACCTGCGCCTTTGGCACATCGAGCTTGCGAATCGTGTCCGAAATCTGGGCGAGCATATTCCGATCGGACGAGCGAAGGACAATCGTATTTGACCGACGAACAATCGACACGAACACGACGCCGAGGGTGACGACTTTCGGCGCGACGGCAACTTCTCCGACTTGCCCTTGCGTGGGCGTGCCAATCGTCATCGTGCCGGGCTGACGGGTCGCATAGTCGATGAACTGTCCGACGCGCTGACGGTCGTCGGTGAAGCGGCGAATGTTCTCCATGCCGCGCAGATTCTCGCTCTGGCGGCGGCTCGACGAGCGTCCGCGTCCGGAAGACGAATACGACTGCTGTCCCGCCGCATCCCCCTCCAAGACCGACGAGCGATCCTGCAACTGATCCATGCGGTCGAGGGCGCGCGAAATGTCGCCAATCTCGTCGTCGTCATCCTCGTCCGGTGCGGAATAGACGACGACATCCCGATAGGCCTCCTGGATAGCGGCCGCAATGTCCTCCGCGCGCGGATAGGCCAGCGTCACGACTTCCACGAATTTCTTCTCGTCGAAGAGACTCGCCTGCGAAAACTCCTCGACGCTCAGCACGAACACGACACCGCTCTGCGGATCTTCCCGATACCAGAGGTTGTGGCTTTGGCAGACGGCCTTGAGCGCGGCCTCGCAGTCAATGTCCTTCAGGAACGTGCGCACCAGGGTACGCTTCGCCGAATCGTTCACCACAATGTGCCGTCCCCACATCTCGCCCAGCAGGCTCATCGCGTATTCGATGGGCGCGTCGCGGAACAGGAAGGAGGAAATCAGGGGATTGGCGGGCGGCTCGGCGGACACCGACGCCCGCCCTTCCTGCGCGGCAACGAGACACGCCGCAAGGCACATCACGCGCACGACATGAGAGATTGTAGTTTTCATTTCAGTTCGTTCTTCTCCTGCATCGATCAGCAATCAGCCGTTCCTCACCAATTCAGCCGAATCGTCTCGTCCGGCCGTTTCTTGTTGTGATAGACTTCAATGAACGTCGGCTCAATTCTCTTCACGTTCACATAGAACACAAACTTGCGAAGCTGTTCGTCGAGGTCGCTCCTGTTTTGCGCCGCACGACCGCCGAGGACGACCGCCTTTCCGCCCGGACCCGTCCGACCGCGCGAAAACACCTTCTTTCCCCGGTGGCCCCGTCCGTCTGCGCCGAGGCGATCCACGCGCACGAGGTCGCCTTCGTGCACAAGGATGGGCTCGTCGGCGTTGTAGAACTGGATGAGCGCGGCACGAGGCGTATTGGTGTCCTGCGGAATCGTGATGGCGAGGATGCGAAACTCGCTGGAGATCTCGCCCATCGTCGTGCGCATGAGACCTTCCTCGCCCGGCCCCGCGGTCCCCCCGTCGCCGTCTGCGCCCCGTCGGCGAAACGGATCAATGAAACCGCTTTCTGCGTTTCCGGCGTCGTCCCGCAACGTGACCGGGCGCAACAGCGCGGGCAGGGCATTCGTGGCCGCAGAGACACTTGCGCGCACGACGACGTTCGTCTCGCCGGCCGCCGCCGGTTCCATGTCCAACACGAAGCCCATGCAGATTGCCACGGACGCCAGACGCGCCAGGCGTCCGACGTTTGACTGGGGTTTTGATTTTTCGTTCTCCATTTCAGTTCCTTTCACCTTGCCGCCGCGCTCATGGCGGCCATGCCCATGAAAAAGGCGATATAGACGTAGGCGACCATGCCGCCCACGACGACAATCAACGCCGGCTCGACGAGCTTGCCCAGAAGGTCAAGCCGCCGTTCAAGGGCCTCGCCGTAGTAGTCGCCCACGTACTTCAGCCCCTCGTCCATGTTGCCGGAGTTCTCGCCGACCTTGACGAGCGCAGGCGTGAGCGGCGAAAGCCCGCGCAAGGCCGTCTCGCGCAAGGCATCGGAAAACATTCGCCCGCCTCTCACCTTCTGGCGCACGTCCGCCAACTGTCGCCGGTACCAAGCGTTCGACAATGTCTCGCGCACGAGGTCAAGAGCATCCACAACGGAAATGCCGCTCGCCACGAGCATGGACATCGTGTGGTTGAAAAGAGCGTTTGCCGAGAATCGCCCGACCTTGCCGAAAATCGGCACGCGGAGCGCAAGGCGATCGCAGACAACCCCGACTCCCGGAATCTTTCGCAGGAGCATCCATCCCGCGACGGCCAGCGCGGGCGCAAGAAGGAGTCCGACGCCGTGCGACTTAAGAAACGCGCTGGTCGTCAAAAGCGAGCGCGTAATCGGGGGCAGGGCATCCGGATTGCCCATCACGGAGACGATTTTGGGAATCGCCACCGTACTCACGTAGTAGCCGACGCCGAGTCCCATGAACACCACCAACACCGGATAGGTCATGGCGCGAATCACCTGACTGCGAATCGTCCGCCGCCGCTGCATGATCTTCGCGGCATAGGCGAACATCTGCGGCAGAGACCCGTTCGTCTCGCCGACTTCCACAAGGCCGATGAAGAGTTCGCCAATCCACGGCATCGCCTGACGGAACGCCTTGGCAAGGGGCAATCCGCCACGCACGTGTTCCGCCGTTTCGACGAGCGCCATCTTAAGGTCGCTCCCCGACAGTTCCGCGCACGTCTCCAGCGCCGACACGACCGGCATGTCGCCCTTGAGCAAGATGACCAGTTGGAGAAACGTCTGCTCGATCGCGCTTCTGCGAATGAGGAAGCGAGCAAGGGAACGCTCGACCGCGTTGCGCGACCTGCGTCCACCGCCCTTTTTCCCGGCCGTCTCGAAGGAGATCGCCATCAGATCGCCAACTCCTCCGCAACGGTCGCGTGGTATTCCTCCAGCGTCGTCTCACCTTCCAGCACCTTCGCGAGCGCGTCGCCGCGCAGCGTCAGGTCAGGCGCCGCTTCCCTGAGCCAGCGCGAGATGTCGCCCTCGCTTTCACCCCGTAGGAGCAACTTGCGCACGTCATCGCCCACGGGCAGCATCTCGTAAATGGCCGTCCGCCCCGAATACCCCGTATCGCCACAGTAGGCGCATCCGTGCGCTTTCGGAATCTTCGGCGGATTGTCCACGTCCCAACCATACGTCGCGCACGTCTCCGCATCCGCCATTTCCCATGTCAGGCATTCGCGGCACGGACGGCGCAAGAGACGCTGCGCCACGGCAAGGCGGAGCGTGGCGGCAACGAGATAGGGCGGCACGCCGAGATCAACGAGGCGCGTCAGAATGCCCGACGCCGAATTCGTGTGCAGCGTCGTCAGCACAAGATGGCCGGTGAGCGCGGAACGGAGCGCCGTCGTCGCGGTCTCGCCGTCGCGGATTTCGCCAACCATGATCACGTCGGGGTCATGGCGCAAGACGGAACGCAACGCCTTCTCGAAGCTGACACGCGCCTGGCGCGAATCAACCTTGATCTGCGTGACGCCGGCAACGGGCTTCTCCACAGGATCTTCGATGCTCACGAGGTGAAGGTCATCCGGCCGGGCGAGGCGACGCAGCGCGGCGTAGAGCGTCGTCGTCTTGCCGCTTCCCGTGGGGCCCGAAAGAATCACGACGCCATCCGGCATCTCCAACGCCTCCTCGAACAGGCGCAACTGGCGCGGATGAAAGCCGAGGTTGCCGAGCGTGTCGAGCGACTTCGTCTCGCGCATCTGCGAGAGTATGCGAAGCGTGAGGTGTTCGCCGTGAATCGTCGGCACGGTCGCCACGCGCAGACTGACATTCACGCCGTTCACCCGCGTGTCGATGTTGCCATCCTGTGGCACGCGCTTTTCGGCAATGTCGAGGTTCGCGAGAACTTTGACATACGACACGAACTCGACGGCGACGGATGCGGCAACGGAAAGATCGGTGACAAGCCGCCCGTCGACACGCAGTCGCACAAGCGTCTCCGCCGCCGTCGGGCAGATGTGGACATCGGAAGCGTTCCGCGTGAGTGCACGGCGCATCACGTGCGCGAACAGGTTTTCGGGACGCTCCAACTCGCCCGTCAAGGCGGCGTCGGGGTAGTTTTCGCGCAACGCCCGGCGGAAATCGGCGGAATCCTGCGCCTCGACGAACTCAATTCGTTTTCCCGTCAACAACGCTTCCACGCGCTCGATTGCCGCGAAGTCCGTCGCGTCCGCGAGGCAGACCGTCACGTTCGCGCCCTCGACCGAAAGCGGCAACGCCCCGATGGCTCGCGCCGTCTTCGCGGGCAGAAGACGCAGCACGGCATGGGACGGGCGGATGCGGGAGGTATCGACGATTGCGCTCATTTGTGCATCACCCGCAATGTGAATGAAACGTCCATGCCGCCGTCCTCGCCACGCCGCACGACGATGTCCCGAAACGCCTCGTTCGACTTCCTGTGCGTTTCACCAACAAGGAAAAGGAACACGTCACGAAAATCGCCCGTGACCTTGTAGCCGATTTCGGACGTCCGAAATTGAGGCGCGACAGAGGGACGAGACAAACGCCGTGCGGGCGACTTCGGCAAGGTCGCCGTCTTCGCCGCTTTCGCCGCCGCGTTTTTCTCCGCCTGCTCCAGACGCGCGATCTGACGCCGCGCATCGGCCATGAACATCTCACGCATCGCCCGGTCGGACATCTTCGACGCCTGCGCCTCCACCTGTCGACGATATTCCGCCGCGCTCATCTGCGGCTGCGCGATGGCTTTGGACGAATCGGATGGCGGTGCGTTCACGGCATCCGACGAAGCCGTCGCACCAGCGGCCATCGCCACGCTTGCGTCGTTCGAGACGATTCGGACGTGATGCTTGGACAACGCTTCGGAAATGCGACTTTGCGCCGCGAACACGGCCTCGTCCCCGACCGGAATCGGATCCAACCCGTACGCCGCAAAGTCGCGCTTGAGCTTTTTCGTTCGCGCCTTGATGTCTGCCGTCGCCTTGTCGGCCGCAAGCGCCTCCGTCGCGTCGAGCGCTTTGAGGCCGTCAAGCGTCGCCTGCGCCTGACGGATGCGCGGTTCGAGCGACGCCCGCCGATAGGTGCACGCGCTCTTCCATCCATACGTGGGCATAAACGCCGACCCGATGGCGGAGAGCGCCACCACGGCGGCCAGCCAATGCCACGAGTTGGAATGTCGGATGAAATCGACGACATTCATCTCGCGCCCTCCTCTCCGACCCGTGCGCAGTCGAGCACAATGACAAAGCGATTCGCGAACGCCGCGTCGCCGACGGCCTCGTTGATAAACTCGTTCTTCACGACCTCAATGTTCTTTCGGCGGGCGTAGTCAAGCAGTCCTCTGTTCAGCGCAACGCCATCCTCCGGATCGGCGAACGTGCCGCGCACGTCGATCCGATTCCCGTTCTGCTCGATCGCGTCGAGCGTCAGACTGCTTCCCGAATGCTTGCAGAAATAGGACGCCACGTCGAGGAACGCCACAAGCGGACGGCGCACGGCGATTCGCGTTCGTTGCGCCGCCTGTTCGCCGGCGAATTCCGCCTCCGCGGCCGTCCGCGCCTTCTTTGCCTTCGCGATTCGCTTTTCAAGTGGACGAAGCGGCGCGGATGCCGTCCTCAGCCGTCGGCATTCCCGTTCGGTCTGCCATTCGCACGTCTGACGAAACACCGCCGGCAGCGCAAGAATGGCAAGCGACGCGGCGACAATCCATCCGTGCGAAAACCGCTTGCGCGGCTCGTATGGATTGGCCACGGGAATGGAGACGCCCCGTATGCGGTTGGGCTTCGCGCGAAGAACCGCGCGCGCGGCGGTGCGCAGCCAGTCGTCGCCGTTCTCCTCGATCACGTGGACGTATCCGGCGGCGGCGAATGTTGCCGCAAGACTTTCCCGCCCCAACACGACAAGATGTAGGGGCGCGTCTTTGCCGAGGGTGGCGGCCGCGCGCCGGAAACGCGCCAGCCCATTCGCGGCGTCCGACAGAAAATGCCGCGTCCCGCAGGGAATTGTCTGCGGGCCTGGATTCGCGCCGCGTGGCGCGGGGACAGCGAACGACGTTCCCACGCCCACGATGACCAGGGACGTGTCGCGCGCGGGCTTCCATGTCGCCAGCATCGCCAATTCGAGGGACGCAAAACCACCGCACGCGATTCCCGCTTCGGCCAGCGTCGCATGGACGTCGGCCACCCAGTCGCCGTCGAATCCACACGCCAGCGAGAACGGCTTTCGCACACCGCCCCACGACATTGAAAATCCCGCCACAACGAGGCCGTCCGTCTCCACGCCCGTCGCCTCGGCCATCGACGCGCGGATGACGGCGTTGGCCTTGTCGAGCGACATCCCGTTTGGAATGGCTCCCTCCAGACGATGCACGTCGCCTGAAATCAGGAACCGGACACGGCGACATTTCGACTGGACGATCTGATCGACGAACGAGGACGGCAACTTGTTCACGGGCGCGGGCTGCGGCGCGGACATCTCGCGCAGGTCGCGACTCCAAAAGAGACGCCACGCCTGTCCGTCATGGATCGCCACCGCCTCCGCGCGGCCTTTGGACATTTTCGCGTTCATTCGCTCCTGTTGGCAATTTTCAGTTTGAGAAGTTCGTTCACGCCGGGACGGAGAACCGTCCGCTGCGGACGCGCGGCGTAGAAGCGGCTCGCCGCGTCTTCGCCGACAACGAAGAAGACGCGCTCGCCAACGGTCAATCCCGTCAACGTGGCGGATGACGCATTCGGGAACGTGCGGCAAGTCACCTCGATTTCGACGGCGGCCCGCTCATCCGACGTGTTGTCAATCGTCAGTCTCGGCGCGTAGGCGAAAACATACACGTTGCTGATGGCGGCGTTCTCGGCAAGACCGTTCTCGTCGAGCGAGACGACCAGCGAAACAAGCCCCTCGCTCCTGCGCACGTCAAAAAGAAGATCCTGATCCTGCCATGCCTTCGCCGCGTCGAAGCCGTCTTCCGCGCGGTCGCGTCCGCGGCTGACAAGCAGACAGTTCGTCGGCGAGACGGCACATTCCCACAGTCCGCCGAACCCATCGCGCATCAGGCCGTCGGCGTCACGCACGTGTTCGCGACAGTACGGCCCGCGCCAGCCGACGCCAAGCGTGACACCTCCAAGGCCGTTCGTGACGGCGGCGAACCGTGTCGCCAACCCTATGGGAATTCCGGTCAGTGCCGCAAAGTTCGTCGGCAAAAGGTCGCACGACTGCAGCGTGTACGGCGGCACGACCTTGCAGACTGTGCGGTGCGTCATGGACGCGCCCTCGCCGATGGTGATTTCAAAAAAGTTCGACGGACAGAACAGATAGCCGAGACGCGCAAGGTTTCGCGCGTTGCGTACCGTGTCGTCAACGGACTCCGTGTCAAAGATCTGCCCCAGGTCGGAGACGATGCTGAGCCCGTCCGCGCGTTCCAGCGCGTCCCGCATCGCCTCGCCCTGCCGCGTCGTCTTCTCGGCACGCGCGCGGTCGATCATCCCGGACGACGAGACGGCCACGCTCACCGCGAGCGCGGCGAGAACCGCCAGCACGACCAGCAGTTCGACAAGGGTCATTCCCGAATGGGCGTTCGTCTTCATCGATACACCGTGTCAAAATTCAGGAGTTCCATGAAGAGAACGCCCTGCGCCGCATCATGCGGCGTGACCGCGCCCGTTGCAATGTCGATTGGCGGCGCGGCATCACGGCCGTTGTAGCGACGATTGCCGCGAAACCGCGCAATCTCCGATTCGGAATCAAATGCCTGCGGATTCTCCGCCGCCATCAGAAGCAGACGGCGGTAGATTGGCTGTCCGACAGATTCAGACGGACAATGCTCGAAATAGAGGACGCGATAGAATCCACCGTTGCCGTCGTCGTATTTTGTCGCGGGCTGAGGAAAGCGCACCGTCGAGTCGGGAACCAACGCCGCGTTGCCGAGACGCTTCTTCTCCGCGCCACGCGTGACGACCGCCTCCAACAGATAGGCGTCCGTGGCATGAGGAATGCAATCCATGCATGCGACCGTCGCGAGATAGGGGCCGCGCCACCCCTCGCCCGTCACGGCCGATGGCGACTTGAATTCGCAGACGCCGTTCTCGCCCATTGACTGGAAGACCTGCACGCTTCGCGTCCCCGTCACGAGATTGCCAACCGATCTCTGGAACAGCGGCCAAAGCCCATAACGCTCAAAGAACTCGAACACGCCATAGAGCCGTTGAGGGTTCTGTGCCGTCGGCGGTTCGTATGTCTGCGCATCGGCGGCCACAAACCGAGCCGATGAGGCAAAGTCATTCGGAAGCGGCGTCGCGCTGTCGGCGACCGTCAAGCCATCCATCATCTGCGCGGCGTTGTCCGCCCAGAAGCGGAGGAAGGCATCGCGTATCTGCCCCATCTCGTGAAGCGTCATCTGCCG